>CAYZQX010000385.1:0-4140 GCA_964480615.1 uncultured Chitinophagales bacterium
TCTATTTTCTATCGGCCGGGTACTTTGGTGGGGGTGTTCGGTTTTTTTTAATTCAAGCTGTTGAAAGCCCGCCACCCCAGCACAAACCCCTACTATCCCTATCGCTGGCTGCGCGATTCAAGATTTACGATTTACGATCATGAAGTTTGTTGATATGACTAGTTAAAATCTAGTGTCCCGTGTCTAGTTCAAGCGATTTATGATTTACGATCCTGAATTTTATTGCAGTAACTGAACTAAGTCCATTATCCAGAGTCTAGTTTCTATAATCTAATTTCTTGGTCTTCAATGTTTATGGATCAGTGGTTTGATTTGTTGTAAAGGAGAAATAATATTAGTTCAATAACGCTATAATTTGCTCAAGATAATAAGCATCTTCATCATTAAAATCTGCTAAGGTACTACTATCAACATCGAGTACATATTGCACCTGCTGATTTACAATTTTAGGGATTACAATTTCGCTCTGCGTCTCACTGCTACAGGCGATATGATGTGGCACAGCATTTACATCAGGGACGATAATGGTTTTTTTGTGTCGAAAGGATTCACCACATATTCCCTGGTCAAAGGCAATACGTGTGCATGCAATAGGGCCTTGAAATGGCCCTAGTATCAATGCGTTATTCGATACAAAATAAAATCCTACCCAGTGCCAATCAAAACTCATTTTTAATAATGCAGTGAGATTGGCAGCATTCGCTATTATACCCGCTTCTTCATCCAGCAAGCTTTTCCAATGCTCAATTACAATTTTGTATTTATCAATCTTAGAAGCATTGGTGTCAATGATAATTTTCGTTTCCATTGAATTACTTTCAATCAGAAATTATAAAAATATAGCAATTAAGATACCATTAGACTTGGATCTATATCTCTAGCATAAGCTAATATTCCACCTTCCATGTTGTATAGATTTTCGATACCCAATTGAGATTCTATGTAATCCACGGCGCTACCGCTCCTAAATCCGCTTCTACAATGAATTACTACTGGTACATCTCTCCTTATCTTATCTAAGAAATTAGGAATCCCTGCCAGAGGCATTAACTCAGCACCTAGATTAGCCATCTCATATTCGTGTGGCTCACGTACATCAATGAACTGAAATTCCTTTTTTTCATCTAGCCAATTTTTAACCTCTTGTACACTTATTTCTTTCATACGATTATTTTTATTTTTTATATTATAACAATTATACTGGTTTAATAAAAAATCAAAAAAAGGTGGATCCAAATAAGATCCCTTATAAGATTTTGGAAGTTTAAAGGTAAGCATTTTATGATTAATCAAATCATAGTGAAGATAGCTACCATCCAGAATGCCATGCATACCCACAATTAACTTAATACATTCAGCGGCTTGTATAGATCCAATAATTCCCGCTAATGGGCCTATCACACCAGCGCTTGCACAATCGAGCACTTCTTCAGTAGGTGCTTCAGGAAATAAATCCCTATAATTAGGTCCTCTAGTGCCATCAGAACGGAGAAAGTTAAAGACAGACACATTTCCCTCAAACCGCAAGATAGAACCAGCGATAAGCGATTTACCACTTAATACACAAGCATCATTGATAAGATATTTAGCATAAAAATTATCCGTGCCATCAATGATTACATCATAATCCGAAATAGTAGTAATTACATTTTCAAAACATAAATGATGAGGTATTGCAACGACTGTAATTTCAGGGTTTATTGCAAGTGCTTTTAATCTCGCAACACCAGCTTTTGATAACCCAATTTCTTCGGTGGTAAATAGCACTTGCCTATGTAAATTAGATAAGCCTATTACATCGCCATCCATAATGCCTAGTGTGCCTATGCCAGCCGCTGCAAGGTAGCTGATGATTGGCCCTCCCAAGCCTCCAGAACCTACTACAAGTACCTTAGCATCAGCTAATTTTTTTTGTCCGCTGAGGCCTAATTCAGGCAATATTATTTGTCGGCTATACCGTTCTGACATCTAACTATTTAAAATATTAAAGAAAAATCCTCTCTTACCCTACCCTTTCTAAAGAACAAAATACCCATTCTGTATAGGTCAATGCTCAGTGAAATATCTTTGTCCAACTTTATAGTCTCCCAAGCTTGCTCCATCTCCGAAGACCAGTGAATATCATCTAATATTACAATGGATTCTTCGTTTAATTTTTGCTTTATGGCCTGATAGTAACCCATTGTAGGTTTATACTGGTGATTGCCATCAATAAATGCTAAATCTATTGTATGTAATTCAGCTAATATTCGAGGCAAAATTACATCAAAATTGCCCTCGTATGTATTAATATTCCCAAGATTTAACAGTTCAAAATTTGACTTGGCTTTTTGTACTAAAAAAGGATCTGCTTCAATGGTATGCACCTTATTTTTCGATGATGGCTTAGCCATATAGGCTGTACCTATCCCTAAACAAGTACCAAGTTCTAATATAATTTTTGGTTCATACTTATTGACCAATTTAAAAAGCATTTCTCCATACTTAGCAGGCATTGAAGCATGCTTAGCAAGTTGATTTACGGACTTTAAGACCCTGCTACTTTTATTGTGATCCTGACCACCAGCCCCCATATCAATGTGTTCAAACTTTTCATTGGATTTTAATAGCTCCTTACGCAACTTATAGATTTCATCAAAAGCATAATAGGAGCGTCTGTCAGCCAGCAAATCTTCCGCAAAATGAAACACAAATGGCGAGTGAATATAATACCTTGTTTGTGCCTTGCGAACAAAGCGGAAAAATGATTTTATTTGAAAAATGCGATTACTCAATAGGATAGATAATTAAAACGATAAAAAAGACAAAAGACATAGTGACACATTATTTACCAATGCAAAAACTTATTCCTATACTTTTGATACTAAATTCCAAGCAAATCTTTTAGGTGGTCATTTATAAAAATGCATTTTGGATCCATCATTTCTCTAATGCTCAAGAAATCATTCCAGCGAGGATAAACATTAGAGAGATAATCATGTTTTCTCGTATGCATTTTTCCCCAGTGCGGACGGCCATTATTATTGATAAATACAGACTCCAATGCATCAAAATAGGCCTTATATTCCATACCTTTATACACGTGTGCGGCTATATAGGCACTCGTGCGATTATAGGCTGGACTGAGATAAATATCGTCAGCTTGTACAAATCTATTTTCAGTCGGAAAATTAGTTTTAAATCGTTTGCGCTCTACTAGTTCAGCAACCTCAAGTACCACATCCTTAAAACACGTTATTGGGATATTGTATTCCATCTCGCTAAACTTCACCATTCTTGTTGTGGCATATACTTTATGACTCCAGTTTAGTCTTGTGGAATCAGAAACAGCCTTAGCACTAAGCTTGCTCACCGCAGGTGCTAATGATGGAAAGATTTTTACAATCTCAGATACAACCTTTAATAATCCATTTTCAATAACGATGTCATTAATAAAATTTCCAAATCCAGGTTCGATAACTTCCTTATCAGTAGCATTGCTGTATTTTGTTTGTACAATATTGCTATATGGAAACCAATAAAATTCAAAATTGCGATTTTCACTATTAGTTCTTTCTAGCTTCTGCAATACCTCATGTAGGTTTTCTTTTTTTGCTTGATAATACAATTTATAGGCCGGCAAACACCTAAATTTCATCTCTGTAATAATCCCCAATGCACCTAAAGATACTTGAGCTGCTTTAAATATATGAGGATTAATAGTATCCGAGCATGTTACTTCATCCCCATGTCCATTAATAATTTTCATTTCCACAATTTGAGTTGCAATGGATCCAAAATTAATGCCTGTACCATGCGTACCCGTGCTAATGGCTCCAGCAATGGATTGGACATCAATATCACCTAGATTCTCAAGACCCAATTGATTAGCTGCAAGCAATTCACCGAGCTCCTTTATTTTAGTACCCGATTTTACGATCACACTGTTAGGATCATCGGTGCGCAATATGCCTTTGTAATTATCGAGCGATACTAGAATTTGATCAGTAGCAATTAGGCCAGTCCAAGAATGTCCTGAGCCTATGGTGCGAATCTTCTTGCCTGTGGTTATGGCATCTTTTACGATGCTCATAATCTCTTGTGAATTAGCGGGCTTTAATAGTTGATCAGGTCTAAATCGCAAATTGCCACCCCAATTGC
>CAYZQX010000386.1:0-4123 GCA_964480615.1 uncultured Chitinophagales bacterium
TTGCCATTTTCACTTGGTTTTTTTTGTCAAGCTATTTTAGGCATGCACATGTCGTAAATCGGGAATCGTAAATCTTGAATCGGTTTTACTAAACTCTAGACTTTAATTAGTTATTTCTAGTTTTATAAATATATACGCTGTAATGCCCCGAAGAATTGAACTCATTATTGTATTATCGTAAATCGAAAATCGGGTATCGTAAATCGTTAAAAAGCGATAGCGCAGATTCTTGCTAGCTATAGCAAAAATATAGTCGCAAGTAACCCAGGCCTGTAAGTCATCGCCATATGGATATAATTTGTAGTTATTCAGCAATCCATCGTTTAGTTACACGGATTCTTAGGCTATAAAAATATTCACTAATTTGCCGACGATATGACAATAAAGTCTCTAGCAGAATTGTTGTTTTGTTTTTTAATTATGAATACCTAATCATTCAATACTATGGCTCATAAAATCGTGATTACAGCGGCTCTAACAGGCGTATTAGCTAATAGAAGTCAGTGTCCATACATTCCATATACTGCCGAAGAAATTGCCGAAGAGGGACGCCGGGCTGTGGAGGCTGGCGCCTCGATATTGCATATCCATGCAAGACAGCATAATGGCTTACCCGCTTATGATGTAGAATCTTATCGCCTCATAGGTGAGGAAGTGCGCAAGCGATGCCCTGATGTCATAATTAACTACAGTACGGGTGCTATCGGTATTACTAGAGAAGAACGCATACACCATATCACCGCCTTAAAACCCGATATGGCAGCGCTCAATATGAGCTCTATGAATTATGCCATATATTCACCTAAGACCAAGGAGTTTTACCACGATTTTGTATTTGCCAATCCCTTTAGTGACATATTATTTTTTCTCAATAAGATGAAAGAAGTGGGTACTATCCCTGAAATGGAAGTATTTGATAACGGACATATCAACAATGCCATGCCGCTTATTGATATGGGCGTCGTGCCCAAGCCATTTGTATTTAGTTTTGTTATGGGTGTATTAGGCGGCATTCCCATAAGTACAGAAAATTTATTACATCAATCGCGCTCCATACCAGCTGGATCCCACTGGCAAGTTATAGGTATAGGACGCAAGCAGTGGCAGGCCATTGCTGCTGCCATCACCATTGATGGCCACATTAGGGTAGGTCTAGAAGACAATTTTTATCTCCCTGAAGGCGAGATGGCTAAAAGCAATGGACAACTGGTAGAGGCAGCCGCACTAATGGTTCGCATGCTTGGTAGGCAAGTGGCCACGATAAGTGAAACCAGGGCGATGCTGGGATTACCTGCTGTGTCATAGACCCATCGAAGTTTTTTTTGGTTACATGCTGTGCATAATGTTATTAGCATTTTTGCAATGGTTGATTGCCCTTTACCATTACAGGTATTTTGAATCATAGAGAATGACTATGCCAATTTATGATTAGGGTTTGCTCTATAACTCCGAAATCCTTTATAATAAACGATTATAGAATATGCAAGTGAAAAGGAAATGCACAAGAATTGCTAATTTTTAGTAAAATAGCTTGCATCAAATATATGAAATGTCGTCTCCTATATATCGCTCCCTCAAGTTGTATTGCGATAAGGATCGAAGCGGTTACCCCACAGCGACGCAGGAGCGAGGAGTAATAGCGAAGAGCCCGGGCCTGTAAGGCATCGCCAAAAATTTCACTATTTCGAGATATTTAGCAGACCCTAATTAGTACATTACTTATCATTGTTTTCTGAGTATTTTATTATTCTTACACTGGACTTTTATTTTGCATTAAGCATTGTGTTTTGAATTCACAATTATGGCCTATTAGGAATTGTGAAAACAATACAGTCACCGACCTATTAAGGATTTTACTAACAACCCTTTCAATGCCTTATTTCTCAAACAACGCATGAATATTGGCTTTTTTTTAATGATGCTGAATAAATAAATTTGCAATATACATAGAAAGATAACTATCTTTGCATCTAGTTAATATTAAGTAATAGCACATTATGGTACTGACCGATAGAATAGAAGCAGAAAAACTGCTTTCCGCTGTCAATATGCTCAAGGTGATAGCGCATCCTGTGAGGCTGGCAATAGTCGATTTATTGACTGAAAAAAAGCGCTTGACCATTATGGAGATTCAAGAATCATTGGGCTTAGAGCAGGCTATTGCCTCTCAACAAATTACGCTTATGGAAGATAAAGGGGTCTTAGTATCTCAGAAAATAGGTAGGAATAAATATGTCTCATTGCGTTTCCCTAAAATGAAAAATATTGTAAACTGTTTAGAAACCTGCTGTACGGATATGTAAATATTCTGCAAGCTAGATTTCTAAGGATCTATTCCTATATCAGGAATACAAAACAAAGATAAATTATGAGAAAACATACAGGTATTGTTATACTATTAATGCTCTTAATAAATGGTTTGTCAGGCCAGTCAGCGTCATTTGAAATTATGCTAGAACCGCTCACCATTGATGGATTAGGAGGATTGCAATCTTATGCTTATGGGCAACATGATGGCAAATGGTTATTAGTAGGCGGACGATTAGACGGTCTTCATCAGCGACAGCCATTTGCTGCCTTTGATATAGCAGGACATAATACTCAACTGATCGTAATAGATCCTGTGAATTTATTAAAGTGGCAGGCACCACTGACCAGCTTGCCGCTCGCTGTACAAGAGCAGCTAAAATCTACTAACATGCAGTTTTACCAATCAGGGGATTATCTATACCTCACTGGGGGTTATGGATACAGTACAACTGCTAATGACCACACTACTTACCCTCATCTCCTGGCCATGGATATACCAGCTACCATACAAGCTGTGATAAACAACACGAGTTTAGTGAGTCATATTCGACAAATATCAGATCCCCTTTTTCAAGTCACAGGCGGGCGATTAGAAAAAATAGGCGAGCTATATTACCTCGTAGGTGGTCAAAAATTTATAGGCCGTTACAATCCCATGGGACCTGATATGGGGCCAGGATTCATACAGGAATACACCAATCAAATAAGGAAATTTACCATTGAAGATGACGGATTAAATCTTTCATTTACGCACATAGAAAGCATTACAGATACAGTAAATCTCCACCGAAGAGATTATAATGTATCGCCTCAAATATTCCCATCAGGCGAGGAAGGGCTTACCGCCTTCTCTGGCGTATTTCAGTATGAGGCGAATATGCCCTATATCGACTGTGTAAATATAACTTCATCGAACTATGAAGTGCCTGTCAATTTTTCACAATATTATAACCACTATCATTGTCCACACATACCGATTTATTCAGCTAATCGCAATGAAATGAATACCGTTTTTTTTGGAGGAATAGCACTGTATTATGACAGTCTTGGCACCTTGGTACAAAACAATGATGTTCCATTCGTAAAAACCATAGCGCGGGTTAGCAGGGATGCTAGTGGTGTGATGTCAGAACATAAATTGCCCATCGAAATGCCCAGCTATCTCGGTGCAGGATCAGAGTTCATAACCTTACAAGACATAGCACAATACGATAATCATGTAATAAAATATGATGAGCTAACATCCGACACGACCTTAGTAGGACATATCTTTGGAGGGATCAGTAGCAGCGCACAAAATATTTTCTTTGTCAATGATGGATCACAGAGCAGCGCTTCTAATATCTTATTCAAAGTATATCTAGTTAAGAGCCAATTATCAGCTACACATCAACTAAATGGTCAAAGTGTATCTTCCCTAAAATTGATTGTGTATCCCAATCCCGATTATGGCAATTTTTTAGTGAAATACTTCCTTGTACAACCTACCGATGTAACCCTATCACTTTATACAATTAATGGCACTAAAATATTTGACCGCTTAGAAACTAATCAAAGTGCGGGTTCACATATTTTTGAAAGTGAAGTGATTGAGAAATTAAATCCAGGTACCTATATTGTAACCCTCTCAACTACCTATGAGCAAGCAGTACAAAAAATTATTGTACCAGAATAAACTTGCACACGGAAACAGGAATCATTAGTTTTATCATGATGGCCTAAGGCTAATTATGGCTGCTAACTATGTAAATAAGTTATATTATGGCGATGCCTAAAGGCCCGGGCTATACAGGGCTGCGCTGACGCTCCGGTA
>CAYZQX010000387.1:0-4121 GCA_964480615.1 uncultured Chitinophagales bacterium
AATGTAGGTAAATCAGCGTAAGGTTGCCCAACATAGGGTTTATGTCCTTAGGATTATAAGGGTTTAGTACAGGGTTGGCAGGTTCTTGTTGCTAGGGATAAGCCTACAGTCTTATAACCTGCCAGCCCTGTACCGGAGCGACAGCAAATCGAGCTTGCGAAGATTCTGATGGCCTTTAAAAAACTAATAAAATCAGAAAGCCCTGAAAAGCCCGGGCCGCAGGCATCGCCATAATCACTTGGAATCGCATTATGAGACAAACCCTATTTTGGTTTTTAATATTATCTGGAACCATTATTGATTTGGTGTCCAGCAGTTGTTTTACGCTTAATAGTTATGCGATAAGGATTACAGCAAACAACGCGATTGCGCAGATTCTTGATACCCGATAATAAAAGATGATTAGCCAGCAGTCTTGATCTATTGCATGACATAAATTGCAATTATTTTCCTTGCTTTATAGTCAATTATTCCTTCTCCTAAATGATCGCTTACTTTTTTATAAAACTGATCAGTCCATCAAAATAATTTTTTTGATCATCCCACATTGCCATGTGGCTACCATTAGGGCACAATAGAAAGCTGCCATTAGGAAACTGAGTGGACATCCATTCCATATATTTAGGATCCATGGTGTCGTGTGTAGCTCCAATTACTAGAGTGGGTGTTTTAATTTCGTGTAATCGCTTGCTCACATCCCAATTGAGCAGTCTGCCACTCAGTCCAAACTCGCTAGGCCCTTGCATTATTACATACACCTCGGGATTAATATGATTTATTCCCCTCTTCATAGGATCAGGCCATTCATCGAGCGGTATCCTACATATATGCTTTGCATAATAATGCTCCTTGAGCAGGCTCATGAATTTAGGATCATCGGTGTGCCCTGAAGCTTCAAGCTCTTTGATGGTTTTAAGGATAGCTGGATCCATTTGCTTAGAGAGCACTTCTTCAGCATAGCGGTCATATTCAGGGCCGCTGGCCATCATATTAGAGATAATAAGCCCCTTGATATTATCCTGATATTTTAAGGCATATTCCATTGCCAAGATGCCACCCCAGCTATGCCCTAGAAGGTAAAAATTGCTTTTGTCTAAGTTTAGCGCTTTACGTACTTGTTCTACCTCATCCACAAACCTATCGGTGTACCATAAGCTCGTATCTTTAGGCTGATCAGCATAAAGAGATCCTAGTTGATCATAATAGATGAATTCAATATCTTCTTTAGGCAGGAAGCTCTCAAAGCTTTCAAAATATTCGTGGGTACAGCCAGGCCCCCCATGAAGGAGCAAGACCCTTTTTTGAGGGTTCTTACCTATTGTCTTAGTCCATACATTAAAGCTGCCTTTAGGCGTGTTAATAGGGATTATCTTAACCCCACCTGTTAGTACTTCTCCATCCTTAGGATCATTGTCTTTTCCACTTGTAGCAATTGAATCATCAGTGGTTGCTTGATCAGTTTTTTGCTTTACAGCATCGCAGCTCGTTAATAGTATTATGAATAAAAAAAATACGAACTTCAAAGGGTATGTGTTTCTTGCTTTCATAATATATTTTTTATACAAAGATACCGTTTTTATCCATAATAGCCATCATAAAGGGTCGGCATTTATGAATACACGCACACTCATTGACCCACAATTAACCGATAAGGAACAGCTCTTGTATAGACAAAATACAATCCATTACAGGACTTATAAGTGAAAGAAACTTTGTATTGCAAGAGTAGTCAGAGGCTAACTAATTCCGCTGAAGATTGGTTAAGGGTGTTAATTCACTGCCATGAAATTTATTGTTTTAGAATTCAAAATTACGGTCTATCGTGATACAACTTATTGTAAATTAATCACATCTTGATAGGCAGAAGTTAAAATACAAATGTTATTTTACGCAATACTGATGTATTTTTGCATACTCTTTAGATATTTACGATGAATGTAGAAGCAGGCCCCTTACTCCGACAAATTATACAGCCCGATGATTTGCGCACTATGCGCAAGGATCAACTATTTCAGGTTTGCACCGAGCTTAGGGATTATATCATTGATATGGTGTCCATCCATGGAGGACATTTCGGGGCTAGCCTTGGTGTAGTGGAGATTACAGTGGCTCTGCATTATGTGTTTAATACGCCTTATGACCAGTTGGTATGGGATGTAGGCCATCAAGCCTATGGACATAAAATACTCACAGGCAGACGTGAGCGCTTTTATACCAATCGTAAGTACAAGGGCTTGAGCGGCTTTCCTAAGCGCAAGGAGAGCGAATACGATACATTTGGTGTAGGACATAGCAGTACTTCGATCAGTGCAGCATTGGGGATGGCCGAGGCCTCTAAGATTAAAGGAGAAACGGATAGGCAACATATAGCAGTAATAGGTGATGGCGCATTGACAGGAGGCATGGCATTTGAAGCACTCAATAATGCTGGTACTTCTAATGCCAATATGCTCATTATACTCAATGATAATTGCATGTCCATAGATCCTAATGTGGGCGCACTCAAGGAGTATCTGACTGACATTACCACCTCTAAAACCTATAATAAGCTCCGCGACGATGTGTGGAATCTATTAGGCAAAATGAGCAAGATAGGGCCCAATGTACAGGAGATGGCATCCACCATCGAAGGATCAATTAAGGGCATGCTGAGCAAGCAAGGAAACTTCTTCGAATCCCTCGGACTGCGCTATTTTGGCCCTATAGATGGACATGACATCAATCGAATGGTGGAGGTGCTGTCCGATCTCAAAAATATTCCTGGCCCCAAGCTATTGCATTGTGTAACAACTAAGGGAAAAGGTTATAAACTAGCTGAGCAGGACCAAACCAAATGGCATGCACCAGGCTTGTTCGATAAAATAACTGGTGAGATTTATAAAAAACCACTATCCGCACCACAACCGCCAAACTACCAAGATGTATTTGGACATACGATGATAGAGTTAGCTACCGCTAATACTAAAATAGTGGGGATAACACCTGCCATGCCAAGTGGATGTAGCTTAAAGTTTATGCTGGAAGCTATGCCCGACCGGTCATTTGATGTAGGTATCTGTGAGCAGCATGCCGTAACATTTGCTGGTGGACTAGCCACACAAGGACTTATACCGTTTTGCAATATATACAGCACATTTATGCAGCGTGCTTATGATCAAGTTATTCATGATGTGGCACTTCAAAACTTACACGTTATTTTTTGCTTGGATCGTGGTGGCTTAGCAGGTGCTGATGGTGCCACTCATCACGGCGCATTTGATATCGCTTATTTTAGATGTATCCCTAATATGGTGATAGCAGCCCCTATGAATGAGCAGGAATTGCGAAATATGATGTATAGCTTACAGCTAGAAAAAAATGCATTCCCCTCCTCTATCCGCTACCCTCGTGGTCCTGGCACTATGGTAGAGTGGAGAACTCCATTCCAAGAAATTGAGATTGGCAAAGGGCGATTAATTAGCGATTCCATAGAAACAGATCTGGCGATTATAGGTATAGGCCATGCGACCAATTTCGCTGTGGAGGCTGCACAAAAACTAAAACAATTAGATATACAGCCAGCCATATATGACCTGAGATTTGTAAAGCCAATTGACGATGAATTATTGCACGAAATATGTAATAGGTATTCTACAATTATCACTGTAGAGGATGGCTGTGTACAAGGCGGAATGGGCAGTGCAGTGCTTGAGTTTATGGCCGATCATAATTACCACTGCGATGTTATTAGATTAGGCATTCCTGATCGCTTCATTGATCATGGTACACAGCAAGAACTGTGGAGAGAATGTGGCTATGACAGCGAAGCCATTAAAGATGCTGCCATGAATGCATTAAAACTAGCTTCTAAAATAAAAATGAACACACATTAGTGTAAAGAAGCATTGTTCATACGAAGCAATTTTTTTCCTGTTATGGCGATGCCTCCGGCCCGGGCTATTTGCTACAAGTCCTCGTTACTTGCTGGAAGGTTTATTTTCTATGGCAAGCTAGAATCTTCGCTATCGCTCGATTTGTGCGTCGCTGTGGGCTTACTTGCGAATTTGTTATTTTTCTAAGGCAACAAGAACCTGCGCTATCGCTTGGTTTCTCACGTCTATCCCTATCGCTAATACAACTTG
>CAYZQX010000388.1:0-4111 GCA_964480615.1 uncultured Chitinophagales bacterium
AAATTGTGATTTCTTTTTCACCAGTAGAATCATAACATTTACTATTATAAGTAAATTGCAGACATTCGGCACAACTAGGACCGCCGCAATCTATCTTGATTTCCTCACCATCTTTTATTAAGTTAGTACAGCTTTGACTGTTTACATATAATGAGCATACAAAGAATGTAAATGCTAAAAGTAGGGCGCTCATCTTCTTTTTCATAGGGCAAATATCGGTTAATGAGTTTATAATGTCAATTCGTTGATGCATTATTGAGTTTTAAATTAAATTTATTTTCATTTTCGCTTTAAATCTGCTCTCCTATAGAGGTAATTCTGTCTAATATAGTTGCAAGCAGGATGATTAGTAGGCTAAAAATTTTGATCGATAGATTCCATTATTGGTATGTAATACTAAGATTGCTACACCATTGAACCTCTCAGGATATGGGATTTCATATGATTCAGTTTGACTTGCTGATACAGCCGATGCTGCTATCCGCCTGCCATTTATGTCATATATTTCATATTTCAATATTTTAGAATCTAGCTCAAGAATCGTGATGGTATTTTGCGCATAATTTACTGATAGGTTTAGGTTAGTGTCTTGTAATTGTGGTTCATCAATAGATGCTATATTCCACAATATTTCACAGTTCTCAAAATCATTATAAAACATGAGATCAACCGTACATCCATCGGAATCTATTACACTGATAGGAAATACTTGGCCATTACTCAATGGTCCTATATTGACTATTTCATCATTTATCTCCGCATCATAATAGAGGTTTTCTAGAGTGTCATTGGTAATTTGAAATGGCGCAATTCCGTTATTAATAGTGAGCTGAAGGAAATAAGTTTGATCCACTTCATTACATCCGAACATAGTATAATCAACTGTGAGTTCAGAGCTAGGTGGACATTCAAATTCTTCCGAAAGTTTAGTACAAGCTAGGTAACCATCTTTTATCTTAGTTTGACCTATTACATCACCATCTTCGTTGTACTTTGTAATATTAATATTTACACTTGAGCCATCAGAATATTGAATACTGAGTGGATTAAAATCAATACCTGGATTATAATCTTGATAGTTTATATCTCCTTGTATGTAATAGATACCTGTAGGATCATGAGGGAAATACAAGTTCAGTGAGTAGGAACCAATTTCAGAATCACACACACCGGCATACACAACATTGAGGCATGGTGGACAATTGCTTCCGCCACAATCAATCTTTAGTTCATCGCCATTTTTTATATTATCCGAACAACTTTGTGCATATATATTCGATGAGCTGAGCAGAACAAATAATATACATATATAGGTAACAAATACTTTAAACATTCTTAAGTTTTTCCTGTGATTTTAATATTTTGAAAGTAAAAATAAGGCATTTAATTTTAACTGACAAATGTTGTCCTTTATAGCGTATTGCAAAGCCATTCATTGATGGCTTTGCAATACACAACTTGATGCTTGATCCTAGCGATAGGTAGCGCGCTGAGGATTGAAATAGTTTGGTAATATTATTTATTAGGCAATTGACATTTCATAAGCCTGCTTGGCAAGGTATCTTTCAGCATCTAGTGCGGCCATACATCCACTGCCAGCAGCGGTTACTGCTTGGCGATAATGTTTATCTGCCACATCTCCCGCAGCAAATACGCCTTTAACATTGGTGTAAGTGGAACCTGCTTTGGCGATCAAATAGCCGTCCGCATCCATATCTAGTTTGCCTTTAAATATATCGGTATTGGGCTTGTGTCCTATAGCTACAAAAAATCCTTGTATAGCGATGGTGCTTAGCTCGCCAGTTTGATTGTTTTTTACACGCATAGAATGCACAGTTTTGTCTCCTAGTATTTCATCGGTTTCAGTATTCCATAATACTTCTATGTTTCCTGCTTTCATCACTCTGTCTTGCATAATTTTAGAGGCACGCATCTCATCACGGCGCACGATCTGATACACTTTATTGCATATCTTTGATAGGTATAATGCCTCTTCACAGGCTGTATCACCAGCACCTACTACCGCCACATCCTGACCCTTGAAAAAAAAGCCATCACATACTGCACATGCCGACACACCTGAACCGTTAAATGCTTGCTCGGAAGGGAGTCCCAGCCACTTGGCCGAAGCACCAGTAGCGATAATAATGGCATCGCTGCTGACTTGTGTACTGCCATCAATTGTTATCACATGCTTATCACCGCTAAAGTCCACATCCGATACCCATCCAAAACGTATCTCAGTGCCAAATCGCTCCGCCTGATTTTTAAAATCTTCCATCATCTCAGGTCCTAAAATACCCTTGGGATAGCCTGGATAATTCTCCACATCTGAGGTCTGCATAAGTTGTCCACCTACTTCTATACCTGTATATAATATTGGCTTTAAGCCTGCCCTTGCAGCATAGATAGCAGCGGTATAGCCCGATGGCCCTGAGCCTATGATAATCAATTCATGATGTTCCATATATGTATTGTATTTTGTTTTTTATTATTGAATATTTAATGCCGACATTACACTCAGTTTTAGTAAATGTCTTCCCACCTTTTTTATTCGCCCGACAAAATTAATTTTTTATTCCTAATGCTGTCATTTTATGACACCCAGCAAGCGATTATTAACTACATTTAGCAATGTTTTATCCTTGCTTTATTAGCACAACATAAAAAGGGTTCTTACAGTTCAATGAATGGTAATTGTCCTTTAAAGAAATGTCATTTGGGGCCACCCTGCACCCATATAGAACTAGGAATAGGAAAGACATTAGTAGTTGGGTGCAGGGCCGTGCTTTCCGCTTTACTCCATTGCGCTGCGCTCCATTACGTGCTCGCTACAATCACTTGTCCGAAAATACAAATTGAGAAATAATCTTAGGCAGCCTGAGATGAGCGTTCGCTCCCTAGTGCACAATATAACTAATGCCTGAAATCATTTTGTTTTGGCAATTTATTTTGATTCTATTTTGTTATGTTTTGTGGAAGCCTTTGCAAAGATTCTTTAATGGATTGCATAGGGTGATACATTCCTGTACGATTGAAGTATATTCTAACTCTTCATCGCTTATACCCGCGTTATTTTTTTATGATAAAAATAGGAGGGAATAGTAACAGCGGACACTTGATAATAGACTCTAGACACTGGATCATGGACACTGGAAAATGGACGCAGGACTTAGTGCAGTTACTGCAACTAGCTTCAGTATCGTAAATCCTAAATCGTAAATCGCGTTAGCAAGCGATAGGGATAGATGCAAACCAAGCGTAAGCGCAGGTTCTTGTTTCCGATATTAAATAATAATTTCGCAAGCAAAAGCCCACAGCGAGGCACAAATCGAGCGATAGCGAAGATTCTTGCTTGCCATTGAAAATAAACTATTCAGCAAGTAGCGAGGACTTGTAGCAGATAGCCCGGGCCGGAGGCATCGCCATATTCTATAAAGTTTGAGATTTAATGCAAGTCATTAGTAACCTATTTCGACATTTTGGTTGCCTTTTTTACTTACTCAATATCAGTCATTAAATTTGATTACACTACATTCGATCGCAAGCTATGATCTAACAAGATAATCAAATTTTTTTAGGCTTTTTATTCTTGTAGGATAAGGTAATTGTCTTCTATACTATACCCGCCCCATATACCTAGTCCGCCTTGGCCTTCTATATTGCCATTCACGATTACAGGGGATGCATAAGGCCCACCTGTGTTGCTATTGTTTTCTAATGTCAACCAAAAATGATAAGTTGCCTCATCAATGCCACATACACGGAATAGGGTAGTATCGCCTATTTCAAATAAACCGTATGTCTTAAAATCAACATCCGCATTGCGGTCATAAGCTCTGGTAATGGGTATTTCAAAGCTAGTACCATTCACTACAGCATCATCAAATACTGATGAAAATCCAGGATACATAGGTTCACTATTGCGCTTGGTAAAATAGCGATAATAATTACCAGTCGTGTCGGGATCTTCGAATAAGCAAAAAAGCTGTGCATAAGTACTGTCGTCTAGTACCTTTGGCTCCCACCACATACTATCTATATTAGTGATCGCAGGTATATATGTTTTAGCGGTCAATAGCTTGTCCTCTGCACCGATTTCTAAGTGATA
>CAYZQX010000389.1:0-4108 GCA_964480615.1 uncultured Chitinophagales bacterium
TGACTATTAATTCATTTTTTGAATTATTAACACTGATTTTTATGAACTTTATTTATTATTAAGCCGTTTAGCTTTAATATTGCAAGCATCTTCCATTATGGGCGTCATTATTTTTCTTATCCTTTATTTGCTATTTTTTTTGGCTATAGACTTGTATGTCTATCAGGCATTAAAAACTGCGTTTACTACATCGAGTTTTTATAGCTATTTATATTGGGGCATCAATATCCTGCTATACCTCACCCTTATATACGTATTTATGCAGTTTGGAAGTAGTGAGCGCAGGGGCTTTAAACTATTAGGGCAATATTTAGGGATATTTGTGTTGTTTTTATTGCCTAAGTTGGTGATAATTGGGGTGTTGCTAGGGGAAGATATTTTCAGATTATTTTCAGGCTTGTGGACTTCTGTAACTGGCTCATCAAGGGAAAGCGAAACTGGTTTTTTCCCAAGCCGCAGGAAGTTTGTGAGTCAACTGGCACTCGTTCTTTCTGCCATACCTTTTGGAGCCGTACTGCATGGGATTACGAGGGGTAAATATGATTATGAAGTAAAAAATTTATCGCTCTACTTTCCTGATCTTCCAGAGGCATTTGAAGGGTATAAGATTGCACAAATAAGTGATTTGCATACCGGCTCATTTGACAATGTAGAGAAGGTGAAATATGGAATTGATTTAGTTAATAAACAGGCTGCTGACTTAATTGTATTCACGGGTGATCTAGTGAATTCCTATGCGGATGAAGTGGCCCCTTATATGAATATATTGAATCAACTAAGTGCTAAGGATGGTGTAATTTCAATACTTGGGAATCACGATTATCCTAAATATATGAATGGTACTGAGGCGGAGAAACAAAATAATTTTCAACGTATCAAAGAGATTCATGGTGAGTTGGGTTATAAGCTATTGCTCAATGAAAATATCCTCATTAATAAGGCTGATCAATCCATGGCGATTGTGGGTGTAGAAAATTGGAGTACAAGCCATTATTTTCCTAAAGTTGGAGATCTCAATAAGTCAGTAGTAGGTCTAGGACCTGATCAATTTAAAGTGCTCTTGTCCCACGATCCTACACATTGGGATGCGGAGGTCATAGACCATCCACACAAGTTTCATTTAACACTATCGGGACATACACATGGCGGTCAGTTTGGGATCGATATTCCAGGGCTTAAATGGAGTCCTGTGAAATTTCGTTATGAACGATGGGCAGGATTATATACTGAAAAGGAACAAATGCTCTATGTTAATAAGGGATTTGGATATTTGGCATTTCCTGGCAGGGTAGGAATGTGGCCTGAAATTACCGTATTTACACTGCACAAAGGCATTAATCAAGCCTAAATTTTTTCGAGTTAAGCCTTGTTTTATAATAGCACTTCTACTGAGCTATAGCAGCCATTTGTATATTTGTAAGCTAATTTAGAATTTAAAGTATTATCGATCAAATCTATTACATCCTTGCTGAATTATAATTACAAGGCTGCTGATAGGCATACATTGATATTATTTCATTTTTACTATACATACATTTAATTGCAAATAATTCAAACATTTATTTTATCTTTAACTTATTATTTCAGGTGTGAATTGTTGAATCATCAATAATTTTTTCGCACGAATGATTCTATTGATTTTTCCTAAATGGGACAAAAAAATGGATAGTATTTTAATACCTAAATTGATTTAAAAAATAGATAATATAAAAAGAAAAATTACTGATGAAAGAAGATTTTGTACAATATGTATGGAAGACAGGCAACTTTAACCATCAAAATCTTGTGACCACACATGGGGATAAATTATTGATACACAAGCGTGGATATATGAATCCCGATTCAGGGCCTGATTTTTTTAATGCCAAGATAGAACTCAATGAAACAAAGTGGGCTGGGAATATTGAGATACATATAAAATCAAGTGACTGGGACTTACACCGACATCAAAAAGATGCCGCTTATAACAATGTTATTTTACACGTGGTATGGGAGGATGATAAAGTGATTTACAATAACCTAAATGAGCCAATTCCAACTTTGATCTTGAGCCAATATGTGTGGCCTAATGTATTAGAGAATTATAATAAAATCACTCAAAACTTAGATGCTATACCTTGTGCAAGTCGCTGGCCTTTCATAGATCCCGATGTAAAGGGTATATGGATAGAGCGGATGCTCATAGAACGCATAGAATATAAATCGCTGGATATGGCTCAAAAGCTGGATACAAGTAATAATGATTGGGATCAAGTATTTTATATTTATCTATGTAGAAGTTTTGGACTGAAGGTTAATGCAGATCCATTTGTACTACTCGCTCAGTCGCTGCCTATAAAACTCTTGTACAAGCACATAGATAATCCTATACAGGTTGAAGCCTTCTTATTTGGTATGGCAGGTCTATTAGATAAAAATTATAAGGATGACTATGCCCGATTGCTGTATAGCGAATTTGCTTTTTTGTGCGGCAAATATAATTTATTGCCAAACAATAATCGAAGTGTTAAATTTTCAAAGATAAGACCAGCTGCTTTTCCCACGATTAGGCTCGGACTCCTAGCTGCTCTGCTGTGTAAATCAGAATTTTTATTTGCCAAGTTGTTAGAAGTTAAGGATGTTAGTGCTATAAGAAATTTATTAGAAGCTAATGCGAATGAGTATTGGAGTACACATTATAGATTTGATGAGCTCAGTGAACCATCGGAAAAGCATATTAGCAAGGATCTACAAGACATTATCATTATTAATACCATCGTTCCTATGTTATTTTTATATGGTCAACGCAAAGGAAATTTGACATTACAGGATTTAGCCTTGACTTATCTACAAGTCTTGAGAAGCGAAAAGAATGCCATTACTGGTATATGGGAAGGATTAGGTGAGCGGATCAAATCTTCAGCGGAGTCACAGAGTTATATTCACTTGTATAAGGAATATTGTAGTCAGCGCCAGTGTATGTCTTGTCACATAGGTCATCACTATCTTGCGCAAAAAAATGGCTAATAGAAGTATAGTAAAAATGTATTTTATTGTGAATGATCTGCTAACTCACAATGATTAATTAGATTACATTTTTAATATTTTAATTTGTTTATCCATTGATGCGGATTTAATTCTCACTATATAAAGTCCTGGGATCATATTTTGTGTTACCGATTCTGGCAATGTGTAATAACTATAAGCTGAGTCATTGACCTCCTCATAATACAATATTTTACCTTGTAAATCGCTTACCATAACTTGAAAATTATTAGTTGCTTGTGTAAAGTAATGTAAACTATAGCTATCACTAAATAAATTTTGATTGTTTTGTAATGTTAGGTTTTCATCAAAACGCTCTAAACATTCACCGCCTAATAGTTGATAGGCCAAGCTAAAATTTGGGATGCCATAACCTCTGAGTGTGTCAGGGCTAGTATAGATGCTGCTTGATGCTTTAACTGCTTGAATAATTTCCATATTGGTTTTATGTGGAAATGCACCCCAAAGACAAGCCACAGCACCAGCAATAATAGGTGATGAGAAGGATGTCCCATTGCTTGCATACACGCCATTATCAGATCTACACAACAATGCCTCTTTTCCTTGTGCCACTACATCTGGTTTTATGCGACCATCGTAGGTCGGTCCTTTTGAACTAAAGTTGGCATATATTCCCACTGAATCCACAGCGCCCACAGTGAGTATGCTATCGGCATCAGCAGGAGCTGTGATATATTGCCAGGCATCATTCCCTGAATTACCAGCACTAGAAACGACTAGTATGCCCTTAGCGGCGGCGATATCCGCAGCGATGGTTATAAGGGTACTATCACCATTCATATCCGCATAACTGAAATCATCATTTTCATCATCAAATGTGGAATAACCTAATGAACTATTGATAATATCAACACCTAAGCTATCGGCAAGTTCGGCAGCTATGACCCAATTCATTAATTCTTGAGGGGTCTCAGTAGGGGCATACTCGGTCCTGAACAAATAGAAATTTGCTTTAGGGGCTGTTCCTTTATACCTAATACTATCATTGTTAATATAGCCTGCTATACTGCTCCACACACTGGTACCATGTGAATGATAACTAAATACAGTATCATTATTTCCT
>CAYZQX010000390.1:0-4097 GCA_964480615.1 uncultured Chitinophagales bacterium
TTTAGCAAGCCCTAATTAATACAAATTAATGGCGATATAGGTTAGCGATTCAAATCATTGATTTTTGATTGCGGAAATATTATAAAGTTATTAATGCACTATTAGTTGTTAGGTGATGACAATATTTACGATGAACACAAGTAAGATGTCTACAATAATTTATTGCTGATGTGCTTTAATTTTCAGAAGCAATGTATGTGCATCAATATTCTGACCAGGTGTTACATACAACTCTTCAACTATACCCTCTTCCATAGCAGCGATTGTGTTCTCCATTTTCATCGATGATAATATTATTAAAGGGTCCCCTTGCATAATATCGTCTCCTACATTCGCTAATACTTTTACGACCTGACCAGGCATGCTTGCAAGATAAGTGCCCTGTGGAATAACCAATTCTGGAGCAGCAAATCGTGCTAGTCTTGTAGCGTTTATTGTACCATATTCAAAATGATGTAGAAACAATTGAGTACTACCACTAGCATATTTCCATATATGAAGTTTGTGATCGCAGATGTATTTTATCTCATCATTAGTCATTGCTATTTCTGATACCTGATAGCTATTGTTCCCTATCTTATAATCGATATTATCATTCACACTGGAGTATTGTACTTTTATATTATTCTTATTGATTTCATAATTTTCTTCTTGTGGTTGATAACGACTAATTCTCCACCCTTTGGGCATTATCTTTTGTAGGTGGTGCGTATTTGTTTCTCGTGCCCGAGATTGCATATAGTATATTGAAGAAGCAATACACGATTGGTCTTGTGCATAAGATTGAGTTGAAGGCTTCAATACATTAAACAAAGAATCATTGTGTTGAAGAAAGTGTGTGTCATAATTGCCAGCGATAATTTGTTCATTTTCACAAAGAGCAATCAATAGGTTTTGGTTAGTAGTAACGCCAAGGCATATTAATTTTCTCAGCGCATAATTCATCAACTGCATAGCACTGTTCCTATCCTTGTTATAGGCAATTATTTTAGCAATCATGGGATCATAAAAGGCGGAAATTACACTGCCCGTTTCGATTGCTGTTTCATATCTCAACCCTTCAATCATTGCGGGCTGCCATAATTTTATTGTTCCGGTGGCTGGGGAATAATTACTTGTCGCATCCTCCGCATACAGTCTATACTCGAGGGCATATCCATTCATTGTAATTTCTTCTTGTGCCTTGGGTAGTGGCAGTCCTTTGGCCACATTAATTTGCCATTCTACTAAATCAATACCCGTTATCATTTCAGTAACAGGATGTTCCACTTGCAGCCTCGTATTAACCTCCAAAAAATAATATTCGCCTGATGGGGTGTATATAAATTCAACTGTTCCCGCATTGTCATAGTGTATTGCTTTCACAGCATTAATGGCGGCTTGGCACATATTTTTTCTAGTCTCGTCGCTAAGTACAGGGGAGGGACTTTCCTCCATAATTTTTTGGTACCGCCTCTGGATACTACATTCGCGTTCAAACAGATGAATGACATTGCCAAAACGATCTCCAAAAATTTGAATTTCGATATGTCGCGCTGAGGCAAAATATTTTTCAATAATTAAATCGCTGTTACCAAATGAAGACTGTGCTTCATTTTTAGCATTAATCATGCAACTTTGTAGCTCAGATTCATGTTGTACGATCCTCATACCCTTACCTCCTCCACCGGCTGCCGCTTTGAGTAATACGGGATAGCCAAGGCCTGCTGCAATAGCCGTAAAATTTTCAATTGATTGATCCTGCCCTTGATAACCTGGTACCACTGGAACATGGTGTTCAATCATAATTTTTTTGGCGTTCGCTTTATCACCCATGGCGTGTATGGCCCTAGCATTAGGTCCTATAAATACAATATTAGAATCACTGCACAGCTTAGCAAATTTTTCATTTTCACTCAAAAAGCCATACCCCGGATGTATAGCATCCGCACCAGCTTTAATTGCTATGGCGATAATTTTGTCCATTGCTAAATAGGTATCCTTGGATTGATCGCCTTCAATTTGATAGGCTTCGTCAGCCTCAGCAACATAAGCAGCTCCCTTATCGATACTTGAAAAAATTGCGATCGTTTTAATCCCCATTTTATTACAGGTTCTAATTATTCTGGATGCAATCTCACCTCTATTAGCTATTAAAATAGATTTCATAATTGTAATATTAATGATAAAAATAAATATCGACCATTGAGATAACAAAGAAAAGAAATTCATTGTTTAATCGCTCATTGAGATCTTAGAGTTTCTAAAATTATTTTATTATTTTTTATTGATGTATATACAGCTAATTAGCCTTTCATGGATCACTCATTCTACCTAAATAATCGCCTATAATATGATTATTGAGAAACATAATAAAAAATATATGAAACTGCTGAGGATTACATTCGCTATATTGTCCTTTGGAATTGAACCATGATGCCTCGCCACATCAATAAAGCAATAAATATTATGAATTTTAACGTACTTGCCTCCTTGACTGAATATAATACAATTTAGAGCTTAACTTTGCAGCATGGAAAAATCAGACAAAAAGCTAACACCCATCAGCAGCATTGGCGAGTTTGGACTCATCAAGAGAATTGCAAAACCTTTTGACCGCTATCGTCAACCATCGACTTTAAAAGGAATTGGTGACGATGCAGCTATTATATTAGGAAGCGATGGAGAATGGTTGTGGAGTACTGATATTTTAGTAGAACAAATACATTTTGATCTCGTCTATACACCCTTAAAGCATTTGGGGTATAAAAGTGTTATAGTTAATCTTTCTGACATCTATGCTATGAATGGGCAGCCTCGACACATAACCATGAGCATAGCCCTTTCCAGTCGATTTACCGTTGAAGCCATTGAGGAATTTTATGCTGGTGTTGAAGAGGCCTGTAGAATATATGAAGTTGATTTAGTAGGTGGAGATACTACCTCTTCCAACAAAGGGTTTTTTATTAGTGTAGGTGTACTAGGTATTACACAAGCTGGTAAGTCCGTAAGACGCAATGGTGCAAAGCCCGGCGACTTAATATGTGCCACAGGCGATCTAGGGGCGGCCTATCTGGGATTACAGATATTAGAAAGAGAAAAATCAGTATATGCCGATGTGCCAGACTTAAAACCTGATCTCGATCAATATACTCATCTATTAGGGCGACTACTCAAGCCTGAGGCTAGAAGGGATATTATTCAGTTATTCGAGACATTCAATGTAATACCTAGTGCAATGATGGATATATCCGATGGCTTGAGTAGCGAATTATTTCATATATGCGAAGCATCTGGATGTGGCGCGATAATATACGAGGACCAAATTCCGATACACGAAACAACTAAGGCAACAGCAGCCGAGTTTGCCATATCGCCTACGATATGTGCACTCAATGGTGGTGAGGACTATGAGCTCCTATTTACAATCTCTGAAAAGGAATATGCCAAAATTGAAAACTTGAAAGACATCGCTATTATAGGCGAAATCCTGAGCAAAGAAAATGGAATAAAAATCGAAACAGATAGCGGCAATCAATATGAGTTACAAGCTCAAGGATGGAACCCATTGAAGACCAATTAATAGTCAATTGATTGATCATATTCCATTCACAAAACAAAAATATCGGTGACAAAACAGCATGTTGATATTTCTTCTCCCTTTCCATTCTAATCAACATCCAAGCGGCTTAAGCTCCAATTTTAGCAACACAATTAATGCAAACAAAATGCTTATTTTGAGGCTTGATAATGAAAGAAATGAATTGATCTAACAATGCTAAAATATTTTTTGTTACTGAATATATATTGAACATATATCGCTTATTGTTATGCTATTTTATATTTTAATACATTGGGCGATCCCTGCCCTTCGGCTACCCTCAGGGGCAGGTCGGGCTTTACGTTCCTATCTTTTAGGAGGCAGTGTTATTACCTTTATCAATGATTGCACCATCTTACGAATTATTGCACCAATTACTAAGACATCTAACCTTCTAGCTGCCTCCTAAAAGGATATCCACTGCAATCCCTATCGCGAATACCAATTCTACATTAGGGCTTGCTAAATAGGGCTTGCTAAATAATTCCAATTTCTTTACTATATTTGAGTTGCCAAC
>CAYZQX010000391.1:0-4094 GCA_964480615.1 uncultured Chitinophagales bacterium
AGATAAGTGTTTTTTAAGAAATATTACGTAATTTTAGTCGGAGTTACGGGTTAAAGTCTAGTGTCCATCGTCTAGTGTCCAGCGTCCAGTTCAAGCGATAGGGATAGGAATGGATATCCTTTTAGGAGGTTTAATGTTTTCATTAGATTGGATGATTGTAAGATTACTAGTAATGTATAAAAGATATGGAATTGTAATGCGCAAGCCTCCTAAAAGATAGGAAAGAATAGCCCGGGCCGGAGGCATCGCCATATTCGCATACTTATGAATTATTTAACAAGCCCTAAGTATAAATTTATGTATCGATTATTCAAGTAGTTTGTCGTAGAATTTATATAATAAAAAAAGGCGATGAATCATTCACCGCCTTTGTCAACTAACTTATTATAATGTCATTATTTTATCCTTCTATAGAATCGAAGATCGATAGCTGATCTAATCGCATTGTTGCTATTATAATGCCATCCTAATCGAGCATTGGTTTCGATGGAAATATTGGCGTTCAATGGGATCTTGATACCCGCCTTTACATAATTTCCCAATCTAGTGTTGGTATATGAATAGTTTGACTGTGGAAGCTCTATAGCTAATTTATTATAGGTCATCCCCAGTCCCGCAAATAGCCATTTTTTCTTGCCAAAAAGATAACGTCCTTCAAGCTTGGAACTCAATCCATTGTAGTTAAGAAGGGTGGTATTGGAATGCTCATAAGCAACACTTCCATTGTAATGCATTAACCCAAACTGCCATTCAAAGTTATTATTCATCGTAAAGCTCAATTCTGAGAAACTGCCATTATTTGCAGGCACCAAGTTTACAAAAGATGGGGTAACAAACACTGTTCCATTAGCAGTCTCAATAGGTTCTAAGGCAGGCAATTCAATGGATGTATTTAATTCTTCATTCATTAATGGATCCATTGTGATGGGTATTTCTATGCGCTCTGTTGCAATCGTAAATTCTATAGGATGTAATGAGGATGTACCTATGGCTGAGTTCACAGCGCCTGGCCCGAAATCAAAGAAGTAACCGCCTTGACAACCAAAATTGTTAGTTACTGTACCAGTATAATTAATGCCAACTCCTAGTGAGTCTAAGAGTAAATAAGGAACTGTGGTCACTGTAATTTCACCCATAAAATTCCAAGTAAATGTTGTTCCAACTGGATCCACAATTGTAGCTAAAACGGAACCATCAAATGCTTCAAAACTACTTGGCAATTGATCCAATGTAACTTGGACACTAAGGCCATCTTCATAAAAACCTAAGATTCCTGAAAATGACTGACTACATTCTGCACCTGAAGTTTCGCTATAGATAGAGAAACTAAAAGCACCTGGATTGAATACAGTTATTTCAATGGTTTGGCCTGCTGCAACAATCCCGTTAAGTGGTCCATCTTCGTTAGTAAAACTCCATATTAGATTTCCTCCAGTGGTAGTTAATGTAGGGACGATTACTGATCCGGGTGTTGTGCAATATATACTATTAATAGTTGCTGGGCCCATCAATTGCAATGGATTAGAACCTACAATGAATGTTTCTATTTTTTCACATCCAGTATTTTCATCTCTGACTAAAACTTGTAAGGATGCACTACCTGGCAATCCGGTGGCTGTAAATCCAGTTTGTCCATCAACCCACTCTACACTATAGTTACCAGCAGGTGATAGATTCGTTACTGTGGCAGTTCCATTGTCAAGACCACAAGTACTATTCGTTACTGTAACATCAAAACTAAAGTTACAACCAACTACAATGATGGCTACTGTGGCAGATGCTTGCTGGCCACAATTATCTTCAATGGTATAAGTGAATATGGCAGTGCCTTCATAATCATTAGCTGGCATAAATTGTAGTAGATCTCCATTTTGACTCACTGTACCTCCGCTGGGCTGACTAAAGCTTACAATATGTATTCCTGCTCCCAAATCATTACCCATGGGGTTAAATGCGATGCCCTGCCCTGTAATGGTTGTTAGCTGGGCATTATTATCATCGTTTGCTACTATATTCGAGGCATTCACATTAACAGTTACGACTGCATTATCCACTTGCCCATATTGATCGGTAATGGTGTAAGTGATCGTAAAATCTTCAGTGCCTATGCCTGTGATGGAAAGCACACCATTCGCTATTTGTGTACCTATTCCTATCGGCGCTTGTACATTGCTCACTGTTAGATTTGTGCCAGTATCATTGCTCAAGATATTGATAGAGGCAGCATCGTTACATCCAGCGTTTACAATGTCGTTATTGGCATTGATGGCTGGTGGATTACCCACATTAACAGTGATGGTGCTAGAAGTTGATTGATCACAAGAATCAGTAATTGTATAGGTGAATACGAAACTGCCTCCTTGATCTGTGGCTGGATTAAATGTGTAGGTATTGCTTGCTGTCTGAACAAGCGTTGCCCCATTTACATTGGTTAGGATGTTAGAAATGAATATGCCTGTACCTATGTCATTAGCCAATGGGCTTATGCTTATAGGTGTATTGAATGGCGTATTAACTACATCGGCAATTGCTTGTAATGGTGGGCCTTGAATGGTAATATTCACAGTGCCAGTTTGTGATTGACCATAGCCATCGGTTACTACATAATTGAAGCTAAAGCTTTGATTGAGCGTAGTTTGAACGCCTAGGAATCCGTTGCCATTATTGGTAATGGTTACTCCAGCTGGTGCAATGATGTCTGTAATGCTGAAATCATATCCGCTGTCGTTGCCAAATACATATACTAATTCATTTGGATTGCAACCTAATGTAAAACTGTCATCACCTACTACTAGCGGACTGTTTTGAGGGAGTACAGTAATTTCAATTAGGTCGGATGCTGTTTGCCCACAAGCATCGGTAATCGTATAAGAACCTATGGCAGTACCTACAAAACCCGCAACAGGTACAAAGGTGATGGTATTACCATTTTGAATAAATGAGCCACCATTAATGGGCTGTTGCAGACTAGTGATATTAATCCCTGTTCCAGTGTCATTGGCTAGAGGGCTAATAATTACAGAGGTGTTGTAAGAGGTGGTCACATTTTCAGCTTCTGCGCTTATAGGATCTGTAGGCACATTAATCATTACGGTACTTGATGACTGCATCGTACCATTAGATATGGTATAGTCTATTTCAAAGGAATAGTTTGTAATTCCACTCACACTAATTGAATTGTCACCATTGATAATAAGATTGATATTGTTATCCCCTGAAAATACGGAACTGATAAAGATGTTGTTGCCTGTATCATTGGTCAATGGGAATAGGGTGATGGGTGAATTACAAGGAGCAGTATAGACATCTGTATTTGCTTGTATTACTTCGTTAGCAAGGACTTGTATTGTTATAACACCACTCGCTAGTTGACCACATATATCCCCTATTGCATAGGTAAAGGTGACGGTGCCAGGCTGATTAGTTGCAGTGAACACAAGATGATCATTGCCACTGTTGGTAACTAGTCCTTCAGGAAATGGGGTGGTGTAATTTAATAAGTGAATGGATGATCCTGTGTCATTAACTAATGGGCTAATGTCAATCGTACCACCTACATTCACTGAATAGCTATCATTTTGTGTTTGTATAAGTGGTGTAGTCACCACAACATTTACCGACGCTGTAGCCGATTGGCCAAATTGGTCATTGATGGTATAGGTAAATGAAAAGTTATTCGAATTGAACCCACTCACTGAAACACTGTTGTCTGGATTTTGTAATAGGATCACACCAGGAGGACCGGATAAGTTGGTGATGTATATGTTTTCGCCTGAATCATTATCTAGTATGTTGGCAATCAATACACCATCGCAAGATACTGAAAAGCTGTCATTATTAGCCGTTAGTACTCCAGCTTGTATGACGTTCAATGTTACAGTTGCAGTAGCTTGCTGACCACAGTTATCTACTACTGTATAATCGAATGACACCGTTCCTATAAATCCTGGAGCAGGGCTATAGACCATAATATTGTCGAATCCAGCAGCTACTGTACCACTTGCAGGTTGTGTAAAGGAGAAGAGGGTTAGGCCTGCACCTGTATCATTGTCCAGTGGAGAAAAACTAAAGTTTGAGCCTGCTGATAAATTATA
>CAYZQX010000392.1:0-4091 GCA_964480615.1 uncultured Chitinophagales bacterium
GATAAATTCGGGCTGTATATGTGCAGGAACACCTATAGGTCCAGTTTATGACTGCCCATTAATTTCAGCAAATTTTGGTGACAGTTGTGATGATGGCGATGCCTGTACGACTAATGATGTAATCAATATAAACTGTGTATGTGTCGGTACTTTTCAAGATACTGATGAAGATGGCATCTGTAATGCCAATGATAACTGTCCTAACATAAATGGATTACAAGGAGACATTTGTGATGATGGAAATTCAAACACCACCAATGATGTGATAAATTCGGGCTGTATATGTGCAGGAACACCTATAGGTCCAGTTTATGACTGCTCATTAATTTCAGCAAATTTTGGTGACAGTTGTGATGATAGCGATGCTTGTACGACTAATGATGTAATCAATACATCTTGCCTTTGTATAGGTGATTTTCAGGATACAGATAGCGATGATATTTGCGATTTGAATGACAATTGTCCCAATATATTAGGTGTACAAGGTGATACTTGTGATGATAGCAATGCTGCAACTATGGGGGATACAATAGACGAAAATTGCACCTGTATAGGCATACTTATTGATGGAAATGAAACACCAAATAGTTTTAGAATTGCTAAGCTAGGTGCAGGCAAATATCAAATTGATGGAAGTCTAGAAAATATTGAAGAAATAGTTATTAATAATATTACAGGTGGAGCTCTTAAGTTTTATAAAGTAGGAGAAATTTTGTATGTCCCCAATTCTCCTTCAGGTATAAAATTCATCAATATCATAACAGATAAGGACAATCATTGTATTAAGGTGGAGTAGAGAAATACTGTTTCTCAAATGGACGATTTTTGACTTCTATGAGGATGTTTGATGTAGTCGGATTTGATGTGGTATTCGCGATAGGGATAGAAAGGGTTTGTACTGGGCAGGCTGGCTATCACTTAATGAGTAAAAAACAAGCCGATAGCCTGCCAGCCCAGTACCGGAGCGTCAGCGTAGCCCTGAATAGCCCGGGCCTTTAGGCATCGCCAAAATTGCATACTTCTGCGTTTTTTTAGCAAGCCCTAATAAATACATTCTTTGTAGTTTAGGATTTCTGTTTTTTTTGCTTCACTAAAATGCCAATTATATCCATTCAATTGCATATAACCATAAGAAGTTTGTTGTGCCTATGTTAGCTGCAATTTTAGTGATTATAGTAACTAGCCGGTACTACTACCTATTCGAAGTTACCTATGTCAAACACCTTGATATTGATATGAGGGTTTAGTAAAGCGATGGGGGTTATACATAAGCCCTATGGAGAAGGAGTATTAAAATATATATCGCGATTATCTCCACCCCAAAAATGATTTAACTTATTGATTTCTTTAAAAAATCTAATTTATCCTGATAATTACTAAACATTCTATGCCTATCTTTTTCACCACTTCTACTTATGAGTCCACTTTTGCGCATTACATTTTCTAAATAGTCTTTTGTGCGACCACAAAAATTAGGATCAGTAGTGATGAGATAGTCACCAGTATTATGGAGTAGATAACATCTGATCTGATCATTAGTGCTTTTTACTACCGTGTTTTCAAGGTGAATACCTTCGCTGTAGTAGAGATCAAATTGTCCCCCTGATTTCTCAAAATCAGTAGAATAATATTTACATCCATCTTCAGCCTGCTTTCTTATGAGGTTTAGCATTTTTTCTGTCTCCATGACGATATGTATAGCACATTCTTTACTTTCGAATAGTCCACTGTCCCACATATACTTTATTTGATATAAGTGTCCATTAATTGTGTTGTTATTCCATATCTCTACTCCAGAAAATTGTATATAGGCTTGAGCTATTTTTTCGGAGACCCTTTTCATTTCTAGCAAGGGTCCATTTAATAACTCATTTACCACTTTAATATTAAACTTTTGGCCTTGGAAAAACGTAGAGCTCCAAAGTACCCGACCAAAAAAATACGCTTTAAAGACTGCCAATTCTGGAAATAAAAAAAAGTAAAAACTGGGAATGTCCTTCGCACTATGAATTAATTTCTGATCTCCAAATACAGGAGACTGTTTGAATTCTTTATAAATAAATTCCAAGTACTCAAGGTAGTTTTCATTATTTAATCGCTGACTATAAAATAATACCGCATCGCCACGACCTTTCAACCCAAATAATTCATCTAAGGAGAGATTAAAATACTCTACCAAAATTTTAATCTCCTGTAGGGTAAGCTGAGTCTCTCCTCTCAATCGGCGATAGGCGCTGTCTTGACTAATATTTAATTGGCTCATCAGGACTTCTGCCATTGATAATTCATCAGGGAGTCGAGTTTTTAAATAGTCAAATGCCCATTTCTGAGGGTTATCATTAGGTGTTTCATCTAACTCTTTTGATTTTTTCTTTCGCAACTTATCGAAAAACATTTGCTGGGTTTTGGGGAATAGAATAATATAATGAACAAATTTACGGAATTTCGCAAATGCTTGTATGTATTATAAGAAAATCTTTAGCTGAATTATTGAAATCAGCATAAAAATACATAATGCTAATAAAATTCAATTAGGTTAAGCTAGTCTCCGATCTACATCTTTGCATCATAATTAATTACATCATTATGAAAAAAATTTGTTTTTTATTAGTTTTCGTTACTGAGCTTATCATTGCTCAAGTTGCTGGATATAAGCATCAGATCGCACTGGATTTACATCCATTTATTGAGAATTCTAAATCCATAGACTTTCATTATAATAATGCTATCAATGATAGGATTAATATTGGCGGTACGCTGAGTATAAACTTTATAAACAATGATCCCAAAACTTCCATATATGTCCAAAATACAGATACAACAATAACCACCTATAATCAGAATTGTGAGACTGTATGGATATTTTTTATACCTATAAATAATTGTTATGGAGACATAGATAGTTCAATTAAGAGCGATTATGATCGTTACAACCAAGGGTTTACTGATAAAATCAGTCTTGCCCCAGTCATTAATTATAATATTCTGAAAGGTGATCGGTACAGGTTATATTCCCTGTTAGGTGTAGGAATTCATTTTGGTAATTCCTGGAAGGTTAATACTAAAAACAAGTATATAACCATGATGGATACGCTCTATCAAAATGTAAGCATAGAAGGAATACCTATAATAGCTGGTACTTTAAATGAGCAAACAATAGTAAAGAAGGTGGAAATTCATAATTGGGAAGAAATTACTATTGTTGATAAAAACAAGGTCGCAACTTCCTTACTATTGGGAATTGGTGCAAATTTTAGATTGTATAAATCCATTGCATTTGATTTCAATTTAAGCTCTCAAATGAGATATCAAAACAATAGAGTTTCAGTTGTCATGATGCCAGTGGCTAAAATAGGATGGATGTTTTAACCAATAGCACCAGTTCTAATTTACCTAAATTTTCATTTATCATTTTTTTAATTCATTAATATATTTTTTATCATGAAAAAATTGATTTCAATCGTCTTATTTGCATTATGTATTTCTATAAATAGTAATGCTCAGGATACTCATACTTCAAAGCGTGTACAAGCATTTTATATTGAAGGATTGGGTTCATCATTTACTTATTCCATGAATTATGATGGCCGTTTTTATAAGGGATCTAATGGCCTAGGATATAGGGTCGGATTTGGGCCTATTGTCAATACCAGACGATATTATATATCTCTTCCACTTCAATTAAATTATCTTGTTGGAGGTCATAATAACCATTTTGAGGTAGGTGCTGGAGTAACAGGAATATTCTCTAAAAAAAAGGTAAGCAATATTTTTGATAATTCTACTTACTTTGGGGTGTATCGTCCCGGTTCTGATGCAGCTGTTGTTGGTACCTTGCTTTTTGGGTACAGATATCAGTCAGATCATGGTCTGATGATAAGATTGTCGCTCAATCCTTTTTTTGGTATGTTTGGGAATGAAGAATATGGTCGTAAGTTTAAATTTATTCCCTATATGGGTGGCATTTCTTTTGGATATTCTTTTTGATTTAATGTATTAACCAACAATTATGAGAACAATATTTTTAATTTTCTTAGTTATATTTTTTCAGTCTTCTGCACAGAATCCTGATTATTCTACCCCAGTTTTCG
>CAYZQX010000393.1:0-4085 GCA_964480615.1 uncultured Chitinophagales bacterium
TAAAATGCAAAATGAATTACTTATCATCGGGGCTGGTCCTGCTGGAATTTCTCTAGCAGCGAGATTGAGTAGTTATGGCATACAATTCGATTGGATCGAAAAAAGCAATACGATTGCACCACTATGGCACAATAATTACGATCGGTTAAAACTGAATACTGTGAAGCGGTATTCTAACCTGCCATTTTTAGAAATGCCTGTTGAGTATCCCAAATATGTAAGCAGCAAACAATTGGTAGCCTACCTAGAAGATTATTGTAACAAATTTAAGATTAAGCCACAGTTCAATAGCGTTGCAAAATTAATTACCCCCAAAGACAATGGTTACCAAGTGGATATAAATAATGAATCGTGTTGGTACAAAAAAGTTGTCTTATGTGGTGGATTGAATAATGAGTTCAATGAAGTAAAAATAAAAAATCAAGCGTTATATACTGGTGAGATCATACATTGTCGTCAGTATAAAAATGGTTCAAAATATGCTGGTTGCAATGTGCTTGTGATCGGGATGGGGAATACAGGTGCTGAGATCGCATTAGACTTATATGAACATGGCGCTAAACCCTTTATTTCAATCAAGGAAGGTGTTAATATTGTGCCACGCGATTTCTTAGGCAGGAGTATCCAAGAGTCAGCCATATTATTGAATTTTCTGCCCGACCGTGTAAACTATTTTATTAGCAAAATAGCGCAGCGGCTTTTCATAGGCGATCTATCGAAATACGGTATCCCCACGCCAAAACTTGCACCTGGTGAAGCGTTGAAACTGCTTAGAAGAACCCCAGTATTAGATACAGGAACGGTAGCAAAAATTAAAGAAGGAAAAATATTAATTATTAATCAGGTGGCCGAATTTACTGAACATGGCATACTAACCATTGATGATCGTCACTTAAATTTTGAAGCTGTCATTATGGCAACAGGTTATAAGACTGGACTGCGAAAACTAATGCCCGATCTCATACCCTATATGAATCGAAATGATTACCTGGATGAATTTAAAATCCCACCCTTTCCTAACCTCTACTTTCTAGGATACCTCAATGCGCTAGAAGGCGCATTTTATCGCATCAATATAGATTCAGGGATTGTAGCTGAGGATATAAAAAATAACCTGTAATTTAGCAATCTTATGTTGCAAATATTTAAGGAAAGTTGGATAGGCTATGCCCAGTATTTATGGTCGGAGATCAGTTTTCAATCCAGCCCTTGGTGGCATAATTATTTTCTATGGCTAACCATCGTTTCTATGTTCTTTTTCGGACTGGAATTAGCAAGGCCTTGGCGTGTGGATCAACCGAAGTTCAGAAGTGATTTTTGGCTCGATGTGTTTTATATGTACTTTAATTTTTTTCTTTTCTCGCTAATTATATACAATGCTGCTTCCTCTGTAATAGTACATTATATTGATGCAATGGTAATGGGCATTACAGGGATAAAACTCAATCATTCTTCCATATTGAGTGAGTTGCCATACTGGGCGATACTCACTATAGGATTTATCTTGCGCGATTTTATTCAATGGTGGGTACACCGGTTATTACATCGTGTGTCTTGGCTATGGGAGATCCACAAGGTGCATCACAGCATAGGACAAATGGGGTTTGCTGGGCATTTGCGATACCACTGGATGGAAAATGTGGTTTATGGTGCTATACAATACCTACCACTTGCATTTATAGGAATAGGTCTTTACGACTTTTTTGTAATACATATTTTTGCGCTTGTCATCGGTCATTACAATCACGCTAATATGGTAGCAAATAATAAAATTGTAGGCGGCATCATTGCCTTTCTATTTTCCTTATTAGTGATCAGCTCTTATCCATTATGGCCTTTACAATACCAGCTTTTAACAGTTATAGGTGCTACACTAATCGGTATTTTCTTACTAGGCAGGATTGTAAAATTTGTGTTTAATGGCCCTGAAATGCATATATGGCATCATGCTCATGATATACCAGCTTCCCACCGTTATGGTATTAACTTTGGATTGAGTTTAGCGATATGGGATTATGTATTTCATACAGCTTATATTCCTCATACTGGTCGTGATATCAAATTGGGATTCCCTGGTGTGGAAAAATTTCCTAAGACATTTTTGCATCAATTAAAGATACGCAAACCAGTGTAATTATATTCCATTACTTGTGCTTATGTATGTGTGCTACTTTTTATTCATCTCCGCCATCGTCCGATCAAATCCCATTGCAACGATGCTGATGATCGACTTGTGTATCCTGTCTAAGATTGGTGGCAAGTCCTTAGCTTCTTCTTGCGACCATTTGCCCAATACATAATCCACCTGCTGACCCTTAGCAAATTCACTGCCTATACCCACTCGCAAACGCGGATAGTCATTGGTATTCAAGCATTCGTTGATGCTCTTGAGTCCATTATGCCCTCCATCACTGCCAGATTTCCTAAGCCTGAGCTTGCCAAATGGAAGGGCAAGATCATCGAGTATGACAAGGGTTTGTATAGGTGCTATATCTAACTTATCACACCAGTAACGCACAGCCTTACCACTCAAATTCATATAAGTAGTTGGCTTTATTAAATGTATAGATTCCCCCTTAAATCGAAATTCTGTCTTATGGGCATATCGATCTGAAACGAATGATAACTTGCGCTCAATTGCTATTGCATCTAAAGCCTCAAATCCAACATTGTGTCGCGTATATTCATATTCAACTCCTATATTGCCAAGGCCTACAATTAAAAACGACATGCTCGAATAATTTTTTTTATAAATAATTTCTATTGTTAAATATAATTTGACTGTAATACTATCAAACTACAAGTATATTTCCTATTGCGCTAATCTATTGACTAATCAAATACAATTTACCTCCTAGAATTAGCAGTCCTTTACACGATATCAGAAATACCTCATGAGACACCATTGACCATAAGACGTAATTCTTAGATTGTATGATGGTAGCTTAAGTATCAAAATAACTGCGGCTAATGAAGCAATTCAAGTGGCAGACGGAATAAATGAAGACAAGCAAAAAACAACAATAATTATCGCCCTACAAAATTGGGTTTGCGTTTTTCCATAAAGGCTGCCATCCCTTCTTTTTGATCTTCAGAAGCAAAAGTCATATAAAAATTCTTGCGCTCAAATTTTAGACCCTCAGTGAGATTTAATTCATAAGCTTGATTAACTGCCTCCTTAGCTAGTACAAGCGCCACAGGCGACATTAATGCGATCTCAGCAGCTAATTTAATGGCCTCGCTCAGGTACAACTCCACAGGAACGACTTTATTGACCAATCCGCGATGATAGGCTTCTTCAGCCCCTATAAATCGCCCTGACAGCACCATTTCCATCGCCTTTACCTTACCTACTGCCCTAGTCAATCGCTGTGTACCTCCTGCACCAGGAATAGTGCCAATCTTAATTTCTGGTTGTCCCAGTTGAGCCGTTTCCGAAGCAATAATTATATCGCATATCATCATTAACTCACAGCCTCCACCTAATGCAAAACCCGATACAGCAGCTATGATAGGCTTCTTAATTTTTCTAATATGATCCCAAGTAGCGATTAAGTCAATTCGCAACATATCTATAGCCGATTTATCAGCCATTTGTTTTATATCCGCACCCGCTGCAAATGCACGCTCATTGCCTGACAATACAATACAGCGAACATCCTCATCCTCATCTAATTCCGAAAGCGCTATTTTTAACTCATTCATCAGTGGACCATTGAGCGCATTCAGTGCATCAGGTCGGTTTAACTGTACATGGGCGACATGTGCAGCAACAGCTTTGTTGACAATTATAAATTGATAACTCATCAGATTTTGTTTTATTTTTTTTGAATTTGCAAAATTAATCGAAATTATAAAAACCACTTATTGTCATCCTTTGTACATCCTAATTTGCAATGCCCAACCATTGCTATGCTGACAATAAATGAAATTAATTGTCTTGATTGAATTGAGGTTACTAATAACAATTCAATCAGCCTATAAGCAATGATAATATATTCTATTGGCGATGCCTACGGCCCGGGCTTTACAGGGCTTCGCTGTCGCTCCGGTACTGTGCTGGCTGGTTATAAGACATTTATATG
>CAYZQX010000394.1:0-4084 GCA_964480615.1 uncultured Chitinophagales bacterium
AACAAATCGAGCTTGCGAAGATTCTGGCGGCCATTGAAAAAAAATAAATGCCAGAAAGTGTAGCCTGGAGCAGCCCGGGCCGCAGGCATCGCCATAATCGCATACTTATGAGTTATTTAGAAAGCCCTAGTTAGTGCTATAGTAATTCTGTTTGCAATGCTAATCGCTTATCTTTTTTTTTAGGAAATATTTTTGTTGATTGCTGTTCTATTCTTGATTCTATTCCAGTGATTGAATGTATTAGCACGTGATGAGGGTTCGCCACTTAGTGCTAATCAACTGATGATTCTATTTTTTGTAACAATGCTTGCCATATTACATCTTTTGGGGGTGGGGCAGTAATGACTAGTTCTTCCTTGCTAACAGGGTGTGTGAAGCGTGCTTCTCTTGCATGGAGATGTATAGATCCATCACTATTGCTTCGGTCGAATCCATACTTTAAATCGCCTTTTATAGGGCAACCAATGGAGGCTAGTTGCACCCTTATTTGATGATGGCGACCTGTAGCTGGTTTCACTGCGATACCAATATAATTATCTAGCTGAGCCACTATTTTATAACTCAATTCAGCGCGCTTGCTGCCTTTTATCTCTTTATTGTAGGCCTTGCTTGTATTGTTTTTTTCGTTTTTAATCAAGTAGTGAATAAGAGTTCGTTCTGCATCATGAGGTCGATTCTTAGTAATCGCCCAATAGGTCTTTTGGAATTTTTTTTCTTGAAATAGTGCATTCATCCTACTTAATGCCTTGCTGGTGCGCGCAAATAGTATGACCCCACTCACTGGACGATCGAGGCGATGTATTACTCCTAGAAATACTTCTCCTGGTTTATTGTATTTTATTTTTATATATTTTTTAACCTCTTCACCTAATGGATCATCACCTGTTTTATCACCTTGTGATAGGGTGCCAGCTGGTTTGTTTACCGCTATGAGGTGATTATCTTCATATAATATTTCTAGTTCCATAACTTATTAATTGTAGGAGGGAATTTATTTGTTTTTTTAATCGGGTATAAAATGAAGCATTAAGGTTTTAGATCATATAAGTAATAGATCGAATTATTATGTACGAATAGGCTGTCCATTTCAGTGATCCTATATTTTGATACCGCATAATCAATTGGTTCAGTGGTGGCTAGCTGTTTTAGTTTTACAAGGTCGTATTTTACCTGATTATAATTTTCTTTACGAAGCATCCATTGTTTCATCCTCCATCTTTCTACAGGACAAAACTTGTTATTGAAATAGGGGTCGCGCTCAGCTTTTCTGATGAAGGACTGCCACTCTTCTTCGTACTCGAAACCAAGGAATATAAACTGGTCTTGTGGCTTGGTATGTGTTTTGACATAGGCACAAAAATCATTAAATGCATTATTCTCATTAAGGAAGGAACCTACATGCAATGCTGTGCGATGGACCATAAGTGGAAAGCCTATAAGGATCGCTAATACGATTGCGGTATTGTGTTTTTTTAGGTGTTCAAATTCCTGCGCTAGGAGGCATGTGATTAATAGGAAGGAGAGCAAACAATTGAGTGCTGAAAGCCTAAATGGATAATACAACAATATCTTTCCTAGCTTATCAAAATAGGTGATGAAAACCATTGTTGAAATTAATAGAGCTATGGCAATATTGAGCTTGGCTAGGAGGGTTAGCGCTGCTTGGTCTTTTTTAGTGAATGCAACATATAAACTCAATAACACAGAACTCAATGTGTATAATACACCTAATAAGTGATTGTGCAAAAAATAGGATAGATCTTTCCATATACCTATATGGTGCGGGTTTCGGACATAGATGATGGTGTGATTGATGGCACTCAGTTCTTCATTGGAAAAATCCCTTGCTATTAACAATGAAGAGAGATGGTATATAAGTGGCAGGATTAATACCGCATAGATGGTTATACCAAGCAGATTTTTCAATTGTCGATCAAAAATTAGGCAATAGATCACATAACCAATGGCAAACCATCCTCCTACGATCACGTGAAAGTAGGTGGCTATAGCAATGCAAATAATTGTTTGATTTTTTTTCCCATTTATAAGCGCGTATATAGCTCCAAATACAAACCAATAAGCCAATACTTTAGATTCTACACCACCAAATAGCCATTCACCAGCAAAGAAATACTGGTGATTAAAATAGAGCAATTGAAATAAAACAAATATCCAAAGGTTTGATAGCCCTATTTTTTTTAAGATTAATCCCAGTGGCCAAGCAAGACCTGCGTAACATAGGATTTTGCCTATATAGGCTATTAATTCAAATGGTAAATGGTTAAAGAATATACTTGTGATACACTGAAAGAGCCAGCGATTAGCGGTTACATCATTGAGGTAAAATGAATGTGGCTGCCATTGTGGATTGGCCCATTGTTTTGCGAGGGATAAATACACTTCCTCATTAGTATATATATCATATTGAAGAAAATTGATACAAGCAAGTACAAAGATGAGCAGGGATGGATGCCAGTTACTGATCACACTGGCTAGGTAATTAAATTTTATTTGGAGTGATTTGCTAAGAGTGACAGATCCCATGATTTGCCGCTAAGATACTGTAAATATCCATTTTGAACTGAAAGTGGTGAGTCCATATTGATGGTATATAATCCGCCTGTTCCCAGTCCTTGAGGCAATGTATTGTTGTGTTCATTGCATACCTGAGCGGTCCATTGTGCGATGGCATTAAGACCTATATTAGACTCTAGTGCGGAAGTTATCCACCATCCGATACCCAGTTTTTGAGCGATGTGAATCCACTCATTGCTCTTGGTAAATCCACCTAAAAGACTGGGTTTGAGAATAATGTATTGAGGCATAATTTCAGTGAGTAATTGTGCTTTATGGGGATCATTATGGATCAATTCTTCGTCGAGCGCGATGGGTAGGATAGCTTGCTTACAAAGCTCTTTGTAATCTTGTGTATGTCCCACACTCAGTGGTTGTTCTATACTGTGTATATCGAGTTTAGCAAGTGCTTCCAGTTTACTATTTACATCGGCTGGGCTAAAACTGCCATTAGCATCTACTCTTAGGCTCAATGATTTCGCGGAATAATTATGGCGTATCATTTTTAGTAGGTCGAGTTCGGCCTTCCAGTCTATAGCGCCCACTTTCATCTTTATACAGCTAAATCCTTGTGCTATCTTTTGGTGTATCTGTTCTTCCATTTTGGCAAGGGATCCCATCCATATCAATCCATTGATAGGCAAGGGATATTCCTGTTCGATAAATGTCGTATTAAAGAGTATATTGGACTGCTGATTGCTCAGTTGTAGTGCTAGGGCGTCCAGTGCGAATTGTATTGAGGGAAAATCATTGTAATCTGTGTAATGGATTGTTTGTTGCGCATTGAGCAATTGCGTTATTTTGTCTAATTGATGTTCTATAAGCTCGCTATTATCCCTACTCAAGCCTTCGATGATGGAACATTCACCTACGTATTGTGGCTGCTGATCTATTCTCTTAGCAAGCACAATAAACCAGCTATCTTTCTTACGTAATATGCCTCTTGAAGTGCCAGCTTCAAATCGGAATGGGAAACTTATTTTTTTCCAATAGGCATAATGTGTTTTAATGTCCATCATACACATTAACTAGCAATATTTCCCAGTGCAAATAATAAGGAGAAGATAAATGTTCCCAAAGCCATAATTTTCAGCAAGGGGTCAAAATGACTAGGTGTTTCTATCTTATGTATGCTCACCATTATCTTAACAAATAGAGGTAAACAAAACATAAATAACAACTGATAGACACTGTGGTAGTTGAGATAAGTATAGAGTATTACCAATAGCCAACCTATGAGTATTAAGGCATATTGATACCGTTTTGCATTGCTAAAACCCAGCCTTACAGCTACTGTAATTTTTCCTACCGCTTGATCGTTAATGCGGTCACGCATATTATTGAGATTGAGCACTGCTGTGCTGAAACACCCAATGCTAGTTGCTGGCAATAATAGCTGGTAACTATACTGATCAGTATATAATAAATAGCTACCTATGACCCCTACCAATCCGAAAAAAATAAAAACAAATACATCGCCCAATCCTTTATAGCCGTATGGATTCTTGCC
>CAYZQX010000395.1:0-4077 GCA_964480615.1 uncultured Chitinophagales bacterium
AGGAGCGAGGAGTATAGCGTAGAGCCCGGGCCGCAGGCATCGCCATAATCGCATAATTATGCGTAGTTATTTAGCAAAACCTAATTACAATTGCTTGTACTATTGTCCATAACAAGTTGAACATAGAACTACCTTATAAGCCAGGGCATTTCAGGTCATTGCTATGCTGGCAATCTTATTCACTTATTGGCAGTCAAGATAGTTGCAAACTCGATGCGTCCTTGGTATTGAATAACAATGCAATAAGTTATACTAATCACTAATGATCATTGAGCGGCAAGCCTCTTTTTTGATATTCAGGCCAGTTAATGTATTCATCCCCTTTGCGTTTTTCGACCATTGTAATACAATCAGCCACAGGACATACCACCTTGCATAAATTACAGCCTACACATTCTTCTTCATTGATGGTATAGGTATTATAAGGACTGCCTTGTGTATTAAAAATTGACTGATGGCTGGTATCTTCACAGGTGATGTAACACAGTCCGCAGTGGATACATTTGTCCTGATTGATATTCGCTACGATGTGGTAATTGAGATCGAGTTTCTCCCAGTCGGTCACCTTCTTTACGGATTTGCCTATTACTTCATCAATTGTATTGAATCCTTTTTCATCCATCCAGTGCGAAAGCCCTGTAATCATATCTTCCACAATTCGGAAACCATACTTCATTGCTGCTGTGCATACTTGGACATTGCTAGCCCCTAACAATAAAAATTCGGCGGCCTCCTGCCAATTGCTCACTCCACCAATGCCTGAGATAGGGATATGCTGAAATGTAGGGTTTTTAGTAAGTGAGTGGAGCATCTTCAGTGCTATGGGTTTTACCGCTGGCCCACAATAGCCACCATAGGCACTCTGTCCACCCACATTAGGTCTAACTTCAAATGTATCGAGATCTACACCTGTAATGCTCTGTATGGTATTAATAAGCGATAATGCATTCGTACCTCCCGCTACTACCGCTTTAGCAGTAGGCACTACACTGTGTACATTAGGCGTTAACTTGGTAATGACGGGTATGGTGGCTTTTTCCATCACCCATTCTACAACCATTTTGGCAATCTCAGGATCCTGCCCTACGGCTGAGCCCATACCGCGCTCATTCATACCATGCGGACAACCAAAATTCAATTCTATTCCGTGTGCACCTGTGTCTTCTGTTTGTGCGATAAGCTTATGCCAATCCTCACGGGTATTATCCGCCATGAGGGATACTACCATTGCCCTATCGGGGAATAGTCTTATACATTCTCTTATTTCTTTGAGATTGATAGCGAGTGGTCGGTCGGATATAAGTTCTATATTGTTAAGACCCATTACACGCTTGCCACCATAATCAACGGCAGAATAGCGTGAAGAAACATTTTTTACTTGAGAGCCCAGTGTCTTCCATACCACACCACCCCAGCCCGCTTCAAACGCGCGTAATACATTGTACTGCTTGTCAGTAGGAGGTGCTGATGCCAACCAAAAAGGGTTCGGTGATTTTATGCCTAAAAAATTAGAATTTAAGTTTGCCATTTGAATAAGTTTTAAGCATTAATGTTAAGAAAATTAAGGATGCCATTAGCTGCAATTTTACCAGCTTCCACGGCGTCCACTACTTCACGGCCACCATTGACCACATCCCCTCCAGCATACACACCAGTGATGTTTGTAGATCCATCTTTATCAATTATTAATCGACCATATTTATGCGCTAAGTTCTGGTCTGACAGTAGTGATTCAAAAGGCATTTGTCCTGCCGCTTTGATGACCATATCAGTTTCTATGGTAATAGTTTCACCAGTTGAAATAGGCGTTCTTCTCCCTGATGCATCTGGCTCGCCTAAGCGCATTTTATCACATACGAGCTGGCTCACATTGCCATGCTCATCGGCTAGGATTTCTTTTGGCGAGGCTAAGAATATAAAGTTACAGCCATCAAGTCTGGCGATATCCATTTCTTCTTGTGTGCAAGGCTTTTCGTGCTCGGTACGGCGATAGATTATGGTTACTTCTTTAGCCCCTAATCGTTTGCTTTGGGTAGCAGCATCAATGGCTGTCATGCCTAAGCCTATCACTGTCACTTTATCACCAACCGCTATCTCATGAAGTGGTGATGTGCGCAGCTTGTATATAAAGGAGATGGCATCTTCCACATGCGTTAGATCTTCCCCATTGATATTGAGTGGCCGTGCTACACCTACACCTATTGCAATGAATATGGCATCATAGGTTTTTTGCAGTTCATCGATGTATATATCCTTGCCAAGTGTCTTATTGTATTGTATATCAATGCCCCCTAATCCCGTAACATAATTAACTTCCTCTTCACAAAATTCAGGTGTCACCTTATAAGCTGCAACGCCATAAGTCATCAAACCTCCACCACGATTTTCTTTTTCGTATATAGTTACTGCTATCCCTTTTTGAGCTAGCTTATGGGCACAGGAAAGACCAGCAGGGCCAGCACCTATTATAGCGACTCTATGACCTGTTGCGGCTGCCCTATCGTATAGCTGCCATTTATTATTCAGTGCTTTTTCGGTGGCGTAGCGCTGTAGCTTTGCTATATGTATAGGTGTTTCGTGCATTAAATTATATACACATGCTCCTTCACAAAGTTTTTCTACAGGACACACCCTGCTACATCCCGCACCAAGTATATTGCTGTCGAAAATAGTCTTTGCAGCACCTTTATCATTAGCTGTTGAAATCTGCTTTATAAACATAGGTACATCTATATGAGTAGGGCATGATTTCATACATGGGGCGTCGTAACAAAATAGACAGCGATTAGCCTCGACAATGGCTGCATCACTGGTCTCAAATGGGGGATGTAGATCCTCGAAATTTTGGATTATTTCAGCTTGCGAAAGCCTGTTAGAATAGAGTGACATAAAGATTGAAATTAGGATTAATAATGGAGCTGCAGGAGGACTATAATTCAGTTATTTCATTGTAGGATTCAGGACGGCGGTCACGGAAAAACTGCCATGTACTGCGCACCTCATCAATCATATCTAAATCAAAGTCAGCAATGAGTAACTCATCCTTGTATTCATCCGCACAGGCAAAAATTTGGCCACGTGGATCTACAAAATATGAGGTACCATAAAACCTTCCTAGGTTCCAAGGTTTTTCCTCTCCTACCCTATTGATACAACCCATAAAATAGCCATTAGCAGCAGCGTGTGCAGGCTGCTCTAGTTTCCAGAGATATTGCGAAAGACCAGCCACAGTAGCCGATGGATTATATACAATTTCCGCACCATTCAAGCCCAAGCAACGAGCACCTTCTGGAAAATGGCGATCATAGCATATATATACGCCTACTTTAGCATAGCTTGTTTGAAAAACAGGATACCCCAAATTGCCTGGCTTAAAGAAAAATTTCTCCCAAAAACCAGTGGTATGAGGGATATGGTGTTTGCGATATTTTCCTAAATAGGTACCATCTGCATCTATTACAGCCGCGGTATTATAAAATACACCTGCTTGCTCTTTTTCATAGATCGGCACGATGATAACCATATTGTACTTGCGGGCATATTCTTGCATTAGGTAAGTAGTAGGCCCTGGTACAGTTTCAGCAGATGCATACCAAGCCCTATCTTGACCTGGGCAGAAATAAGGCGTATTAAAAATCTCTTGCAAACACAATATCTGAACACCTTTGCGGCCAGCTTCTTCGATATACGGAATATGCTTATCCAGCATCGCCTTCATGATTTGATCTATGCTGCCTTCACCCTCTGTCATAGGCAAGCTCATCTGTATAAGTCCTGATTTAATAATTCTAGGCATAATAAAAAATAATTTTGAAGCAAGATAATAATAAAATCAATAACTACATTCTAATTAAGAAAAAAAATAAAATTTACAAATTATACAATAACTCACATTTTTAAGTTTTTATGGCGATGCCTTACAGGCCCGGGCTGCTCCAGGCTACACTGCGTTTCGGTCTTATTCACTGACTCTTTTTTAGTATCTATATATAAACTAATGTATATTACAACACTACTTACCTAAGAAATCAGTGTTGAGCGTCAGTGAATAAGACTAAACCATTCCGCATCCCTATC
>CAYZQX010000396.1:0-4067 GCA_964480615.1 uncultured Chitinophagales bacterium
AGGATTGCCGTACGCATTCTTGTAGTACCTGTTAAAAATGTTTGTACCACCTATGATAAATAAGTAATATAAGTTGGCAGCTTGGAACTTATATGAACATGTATCGTAATGATATTTTCATGGCCCTGAAAATTCTGCTAATTGGAATGTTGCAAATCAAAAAAGCAAGGATTGATATCAATCCTTGCTTCAATAAGATAATCTATTTCTTAATTAGTTTCTCAGCAAGCCATGTTTTTCCGTCAAATACAAGAACTGAATAAACATCAGTTTTATATTTACTAACATCAATAGTTACTATTTCAGTTCCCGGTAAAAATTTATATTGATATTTTAGGTTTCCCATTTTATCAATAACCCGAATTTCGTAAATAGATTTTTTGAGTTTACTATTATTTTCAGAACGTAATAAAATTTTTACAATGCCTGAAGAAGGGTTCGGAAGCAATTGTAAACCCGATCTAAGTTTTCCGTAACATATAGGCGAATATGGACCTCCATCAATGGTACTGGTTCGTCCACATTCAGTTACCGCAAGAACAGATAGGCCGGGACCTTCATAAACACATGGCCAATTGTAAGTTGATAAAAAGCCACTTGTAGTGGTTTCAATCAACTGTCCGTTTACATACCAATGATAGTATAATGCACCAGGAAATTCGTCAACCTGTGCTTGCAATGGCTCACCAGTCATAGGAGATGACCAAATCCATCTGAAATTTGAATTTTCCCATGTAATGCAAGGTTCAAAACAAACTTGACTATAATCAGTAAAACAGGATGCACTGTTTTGCCTTCTTACCTTTACCAAGCCGTTGACCCCTGAATTTCCACTTATAGTTACAGTTTGAGGTCCACAAAGCAGGGGAGACGGGCTACCATCAATCAATAATCCACCAGTGGTTTCCCAATTATAACAAAACCCTGGCGGTGCATTCAGGGTAAGCTGAACACTACTACAATCATTATTCAGGTAAGTCCGAATAATTTCCGGACCAGGTGGAGTATTCGGAGGAGAAATGATGCCATTGATTTCATCAATCAACTTTTTTGCCTGATAATAAAAAAGAGAATCATGCTTGACACTAAAATATTTTGGGCCATAGTAATAATCAAATGGTATATAACCTTCACAAACCAGATCGTACCCGCTTACATCATCATCCCATTTAAAATTAAAAGCATTCCCATTTATTCCTTTGCCATAAGCAAGTGTATTACCGGTAGGTTGATGGCTGTGGTAACCAGAAGGCATTTCAATCTCCAGTTTGATAAAATTACCGTAAAAGCCTAAATCGGTTTTTGATGTTAATTCTTTATATCCCCAGTAAAAACCGCTCTGGACGGTTTCTATGCTTTGAGATCTTGTTAATGTGCTCCCAACTACATAATTAGATCTGTCGAGTAGTATCAGAGGAAGCTTAATCCTTGATACTCTTCCTGATTGGTTTGGTCCGGGAGAAGTGTACATAGTTGCTTCACCAAGTTTTTTAGACTGAATGGCACAATATAAACCACAAAGCGGGGCAAGATATGGTGAAACCCTTGCACATATATAAGCGCAACCTCCAACTAAGAGCAGCCTCGTCCAGGTTTTGAACTTTAGATTTAATCTCATCGCTAATTCTGTTGCTTTTGGTATGGGAAGCTCTGCCCCATTTTCAGCACCGCTTATCATGGCTATTTTCCTGCATTGCTGAGGCCATCCCAGATTATCCATCATATTATAATAAGTGTTATGGAAACCCGGTGCGCCTCCTGCGTTTTGCTGGCTGCCAGCATGATACAAATGATGATCAACCAATGACTGTTTAGCATGCGGGCTATTTAATTGTCTATCTAAGGCTTTTTTTATTTCATTTGTTGCCCCTGCCAAATCCCGGATGATGAACTGTTCGCCAATCGGAAGCACTGATCCGCCGTGATTGCTGTCAAAACTCACCCATAGCCTTACATTATGGTTCTTGTTATTATTTTCCATCCATTTAAGAGCATAACGACTTATTTGCCCACCCATGCTGGGACCGATTATCACTAATTTTTCTGTACTATTTTGGTTTGCTAATTGCTGATTGATTCTTTCAATAAGAGTGGCTAATGTTAACCCGTTTCTTTCTACATAATCTCCACCGCCTCTTATTATCTTTCCCATACTATAGCTATAACCTGCTGGTGGATTATCAGCATTGGCGGGCAAAGGAATTATTTGGCCGCCCCATAAATGAAAGTAGGTTGGAATATTTACAATGATAACATCATAACCAAGTTGGCGCATTTCTTCAACTATATCAATTTTCGGAGGACTAGTTGGGAAATTAATGTCATCATAATAAAATAAGAATTCTTTATAAAGCTGGGCAGATGTCCTTTTATCCGTAGGGTCATATCCATCAATCATTATCACAGGTTTCTTAATTTGGTTAAATGAACCATCGCAGGGAATTGGATCAGTTTTTCGGTAATAGTAACTTACTTCAAAAAATCCTTTAAACGGTTGTTGCTCATCATAGCCCTGAAAAGAATAATCAGATTCCATCTGTTCTATTCGGCAGGGGTCATACTCTGCTTCAATGCCCTGCCCCCTTGCGCCTACGCTGTATCCGCCAATTGTTATCAGACATTTGCTGGTAAAACTGCTGCCATTTGCAAGAGTTACAGTAGCAGTAAAGTTGTATTGGCCAGAATTGGCAAAGAATACTGTTACAGAATCAACAGGCCCATTCAGGGCGAATTGGCCAAAAGCAAAGTTCAACTGCACCTGCTGCACATTCTGCCCCGTGTTACGGCTTATAAAGTGTGGCAGCAATATAAACTGAATAGTATTGCTTTTTACTTCTTCCAGCAGCGGCCCGGCTATTTGCAAATGCTGTGTGTAATAGGGGCTGCGGGGGCGGCCCGACACGTCGTAGAACATATCGTTTTGAAAATCAAACAGCCCATCCTGGAATGCCAGCGTATCCATCTTATTGTATAGATAATCCAATACCATGATGGGCACCCTGCTCCGTAAATTTTCATATTCCACCATATTATTGAAGGTGCCCGGTTCTAGCAACACGGTTCGGTTATAAGCCGCTTGGTATAATTCGTAATACGCCTGGCTGATGTACTCATAATCCACTGTATCGGTAGCGGGGTTATACAAATCAAACCGGCTGAGCGGGAAGGCCCTGTCGTAAAGTATGCCTGTGGTGATTAGCGATTTGTCCAGGTTAGCAAAGAGTGAATCGGCTTTTTCAGCATACAAATAATCTTGTTGTGCTTTTGCAGAGAGCAGAAATGTAAATTGTAAAAGCAGGGGCAATAAAAGCCTGTGCTTAAGAAATAGCTGTTTCATAAGCTGTAGTTTTAAGTAAACGATTTTAATAAAAGATTCTTTCCCTGTTGAACAGAGGGAGTTTGAAAACCGGTTAAATTTTTATTTAAAATTTTTTGAAATAACCATTAGTGATTACAACTTTTTCACCGGTTGATGAATTTGTACCGGTAAATTCGAAACGTCCTTCAATTCTTAAGGCCAATGTATCTACCGAAAGTATATCGACATAACCTCCCAATATTTCATTAGTAATGTATTCTTTTGAAGGAGTAACAACCTGATAAAGGCCATAATCTTTCTGAACAGTTTCTATTGGATAAGGCTTTGTTCTGAATTTCAATTCTCTTCTGCCAATAGTTAATGGTGGATTTAGGTAAATTTCTACATACTCATTACTCTTATCCCCATTAGCAATTAAATAATGATACCCTCCAACAGGTGCATACCAAATATCAACATGAATCGGAGGTATATTATTTCCATAATCCCATTTATCGGCAATAAAGGGTTTGCCATTTACCCGGCAGCCAAAGGTTTGGCCGTTTACGGTTACCTGTTCAGACTGAGGATTATCTTTTTTGCATCCGGTTGCCAGCAAAAAGAAACTTAGTATTGTTAACACGGATTGCCTGGTAATTGCATTCATGCCTGAAAATTTTATACTGTTAAGTTGAAAAATGTTTTTGAGAAACAGATTGACAAATGTCAAGAGATGTGAACATAATAATGTTCGGATATTTAGTAGATA
>CAYZQX010000397.1:0-4053 GCA_964480615.1 uncultured Chitinophagales bacterium
ACGGTGGAGAAAAACTGAATAGGTTTTGGGGGGGACTTCCCTATCGCGAATACAGCATAGAATTTGCAATCATATCATTGACGATCTTTATCCCCAATCATCAAATTCCCGCTGGTCAATAGGAGTTAATCTGATTTGGCATTCAATAATGCCTGCTCCTCAAGAAGTTTTTTTTTATTATATCCTCCGCATTAATCATTGCAATTAATTTAATAACAAAGAAGAGAAGAATATTGAAATAATGTAAATAATGATATCAAAACAACTTGCCTACTACACAAACAATTTCACAGTTATAGGTAACTTGTTACTAATAGGTAAAAGTTACTAATATAAAAATTTAATCTTAATGTACCACTGTCACATGACCCTTATAAGGCTGATTAGTGCCATCAGTGTATTCCACCTTTGCTGCATATACATATACGCCTATATCAGCTAATTCACCATTCACTAATCCATTCCAGCCCGTGGTTAAGTCCGTAGTTTCAAATACTAACCTTCCCCAGCGATTATATATAGCTAGGTAGCCACCCACTACGCCTGTCATTACAGGACGAAAAATATCATTCTTACCATCTCCGTTCGGCGAAAATGCGGTGGGCATTCTAAATATTTTGTCATATACTAAATCTATATAAACTGAATCTTTAGCCACACAGCCATGCTCATCAATCACCTCAATAGCATAATAAGTCGGTTGAGTAGGTGAAGCAATAGGATTGAGACAATCCGTACAACTCAATTGTTCTGGTGATGACCAGCTTACAGTATAATCAGTGGGCAATGGCGTAAGTGTTGCATTGAGTTGAGCTGTACTTCCTATTCCACCTATGAGAGATTGATCATCACCGGCATTCACCTCTATGCCACCGATGGTTAGTATTGTTTCCATCATACCTATTTCACAGGATTTAGCACTGTTCACATGAAGACTCACATTAAAATCCCCTGCGCTAGGCCACATCACTATTAAGCTTGTATCAGCGTTGTTTTGAATAACTTCTGCACCTTCTATATCCCATGTTACTACTTGATCTTCATTGAGTGGAAAACCATCATAAAGGATTTCAATTTCAGACCCTAAGCATAAGTTCGATGGAATTGAAAAATGGGCATAAAACTCATCTGTAACATACACACTCAGTGTATCCGTAATGGAGCAGGATCCGCCATCGGTTGTAAATTCGTAATAGACTTCATGCACCCCTGGCCCAGCAAGGACAGGATCGAACTGATCACCTACCATACCTGTTCCACTATAAATGCCTCCTAATGGCCATGGTGTAAGGGTATAAGGATCATCGCCTACACAAAAAGATAAGGTTTCACTTGCTCCTGTATGTACTTTCACCATATCTTGCCACTCAGTTTCACTATATACTGACATTTCGATGGTATCCCTGCTATAGCAGCCATCATTCGGAGACCAGTGGTTATATACAAATGTATAGGTGCCACTGTCATATAATTCTGGCAAAAAACTATTAGGCGGAAATGTTGAAAGTGGTGGGTAATTGTGATAAAAATTAAGCGTGAAAAGCGAATAGTCAGATAATGGATAGTTACCAGTGAGGGGTTGAATAGGATCTGTGGTGCAAAAATATTGACCTATACTGGGATCTATAACCGCGATTTCACTCGGAGCTGATACATAGAAAATCTCCGAAATCTGGCACACATCTCCATTGCCTAGTGTATAATTATAAGTTACCGTATGATCACCATCGCCTGCAATGGCAGCTATAAAGACCTGGCCACTTATCCCATTACCAGAAAAAACACCTCCTGTGGGATTGATATAGGTCGATAGATCAATAATAGCTTCTGAGCAAGGGTATTGCTCACTCGTAGGCACATTGAATGATACCTGGCTACAATTACTCACTTGACTATATAGATTTACCGCAATTCCTGTGGCCAAGAATATCCCTAAAAACAATATAAATAGTCTCAACATCAACTTCATTAGCTTTGACATACTTTGTCCATGCAAATTTTATACCTCATTCCCCTAAAACGCAAATTATTATAAAATAATTCGAGATAGGCGCAATTTAGGCCTGTTAGAAGATTCCAACAGATTGATGACGATAATTATTGCAAAAAGTAAAATTTGTATTGCTCAAAACTTCGACATATAATGTCCAAAACTAGTGCCTAATTGTTCACCATAATAGGCATAATGAGCAGGGTAATTTCTTGGCCTTCCTCCTGGGTTGATGGCAATATCAATGCTGCACGACTTGGATTGCTAAAATGCATCTCTATTTCAGCAACACTATCAAGTATATTCACCACCTCCAAAAAGAATTTACCATTGAATGCTACTTTTAATGGCTCACCACTATATCTACAATCTAAGCTCTCCTTTCCTTCATTAGAATAGTCTAAATCTTGAGCATTAATCAGCATGGTGTCTGCATCAATCGTGAGCTGCACCTGATTGGTACTTCTATTAGCAAATAAATTCACCCGCTTCAATGCGCTCGATAGCAAAGCCCTGTCGATGGAAACAACTAGATTATTATTTTTAGGAATTACAGCATTGTAATCTGGGAATTTCGCATTGATTAACCTGCAAAGGAGTTCTACTTCATTGAGTTTAAAACTAGCATTGCTCTTATTGTATTGAATATCCACCGTGCCTGTTTCACTTCCTAAAACCGTTTTTAGCAGGGATAGTGCTTTTCTTGGCACGATGAAAGCAGTAACTTCTCCTGGACTGATACCCCTGCCTGTGGAAAACTTGACAAGCTTATGAGCGTCCGTAGCTACAAAGGTGGAGCCACTTGGCGATATTTCAAAGTTAACTCCGCCCATTGCTGGTCTCAACTCATCAGTGCTTACTGCGAAGAGTGTTTTGGAAACTACGTCAGCTAATACACCAGAGGATATAGCAGTCGTCTCGGCATCGGCAACTTCAGGCATGCTAGGATAGTTATCAGCAGTCTCACCAGTTAGTTTAAAGTCGCCCGATGGACCTGTGATATGTGCTAAGAGGCTTTCTTCATTTATTTCGATGGTCACTGGCACATCGGGGAAATTTCTCAGTGTATCCATGAGTAGTCTGCTTGGCAATGCCATAGAACCATCTTCCTCGCCTAATACGTCAATATTAATACGCATGAATGTATCCAAGTCACTAGCAGTGGCTTGCAGCGTATTGCCTTTGAGTATAAAAAGGAAATTTTCGAGTATGGGCATTGCATTATTATTACCTACTACGCCACTAATATTTTGTAGTTGTTTAAAAAATTGTTGTGCAGAAAAACTAAATTTCATGATCGGATATGCTTAAATGAGGGGTTAAAGTTAGTAAAAGAAAAAATAGGGGCTCAATTGCATGTAAAGGTAGCAAATTTTTTGATAATAATTGACCACTAATATCATTTCTAATGTGCATTCATTCTAAGTATTCATTACCCTTTTGGATTATATTTTTACTGACCCATTTTTGATCTATTATGCGTCTTTCTACCATAGTATCGCAATCAATTAGGACAGCGCTTTATTGGCTATAACCTCTGCTAAGGATGGCAATGAATATTATCTACGATAAGGTTGTGCAATAAAAGCTGAAAATAAATTTTAAACAGCTCGTATGCCAGATTTACAAGATATATAGTCAACTACTGCTTATTTTCAATTTGACCATTAGTATATTACAAAACTAAATTGAAAGGGTTTCGTAGGTGATTAGATTTCATTATGGTATTTGTGATACGGATAGCAGCAAACCAAGCGATAGCGCAGGTTCTTGTTGCATTTAGAAAAAATATTAAATTCACAAGCACTCCCCACAGAGAGCAACCAAGCGTAGCGCTGGTTCTTGTTGCTATTAAAAATTCACAAGCAACCAAGCAATGCGCAGGTTCTTGCTTGCCATTGAAAATATATTTTCCAGCAAGTAGCGAGGAGTGGAGCCAACTCGAGTTTCCAATAAAAAGAGTGGAGCAAAGCGGAACTAGCTAGGGCTTGCTAAATAACCGTGAAATTTAATCCGTAACTCCGACTAGTTTTACGTAATAGGTAAGTTAAGTTGGTCCAAGA
>CAYZQX010000398.1:0-4043 GCA_964480615.1 uncultured Chitinophagales bacterium
ATAGTACGTAATAGTACCAGCTCCTGCATAGGTTACACTCGTAGTTAAATCTGCCGTACTCACTGGACAGCTATTAGAAATATCCACCACTGTAAATACTGGTAATGGATTTACATTCACACATAAATCGATCATCGAATAACAAGTATTATCAGACACAATAAGATCTCCAGAATAAGTTGGTGTACCTGCTGCATGATCGTAGTTCACTGCATAGAGTGTACAAGATTGTGCAGCGCTTGGGGCTACAAATGAAGTTGATCCTATACCTCCGTCAGTGGTTGCTGCATTAGTTGTTATCGTGCTACCACATACAAGTACATAATCCAAGCGATAGCTACCAGTAAGGTTGGCATCTACTATTCCTGGTGCAGTAATCGCACCATCAATACAAGCTTCTATGCAATCGGCTACTTGTAGCACTCTAGATACCACCTCAGCACATTCTGGCGTTACAGGTGCAACGTATGTTGATCCTATAGGCGCTGCGGCCCAACTACCATCATGATTAATGGCATGTATATCACACGTTTGTGCGGTCGCAGGCGCAGTAAATGATCCCGTCGTATTGCTTGCCACCACGTTGCCACCACATACCATCACATAAGTGAGTATATATGGACTTGTGGTATTGGCTCCAGCCACTGATACGGATATCGCTTCACCTGGCGTTGCACTTATTGTAGAACCGGTTACTTGGCTATACAATTTAGTACTTATGACACTAATAACTAATAGCAACCATAACTTCCAAATTGTCTTAGCCCTAACTGGTCTATGTTTTTTAAAAATATTCATTAAAGAATTCATTTTTAGTTATGGAAAAAAATATTAATTCTTAAAAATGTTATTGAAAATAATCAGTAACATTTAAGACATATTTATTATAAAATCGCCAATAAAAAATCTATTCACAATTTCATAATTTATATGATTGCTATTATGGTTCCCAAGTCATATTAGGACTTGCACCACAAGCAGCAGGAGGACATGCAGAACAAGGGCCACCAGTAATTGTCTCAAAATTGGTACCATCAGTGATGGTTATTGAGTAAGTTGTTAAACCATCAGCAGGAACATAAGCGGTAAGAGTATAGGTTGGTGCTGCTCCTGATATTAATGCACTGGCAGTTGCGAGCGTTAATGCTGCACCTGTTTCATCTACCAAGTTGGATACAGCCGTAACTGAAGGAGTTGTAGCTGAGGTAATGGTAATTATTTCTTGAGCTAGGTCATTTTGGCCATCACCATTAAGATCGACACCATTAGTACAATCACAAGGATCAGTAACACTTAAGAAAGATGGAGGACATACGCCTGGAGCTGTTGTTATAGATCCTGAAGGACTAGCAGTAGTTCCATCAAGGGTACAAAGACATCTTGTATAAATCGTTTGTGCAGGGCCACTTTGATTATATGCAGGCGGAGTAGTAGTCCAAGTCATGTTGTCAATTGAATACTCAAGAGTTGAACCAACTGGGCAAGCTACTGAAGGAGCTTCTATAAGTCCACCAGCAGGCATTCCACCCACAATGTTACAAGTACTATTAGTTATGGTAGCAGGGCTTGTAGTAGCAGTAAGTGTAGGACAAGTTGCTGCGCATGCTTGAAAAAGACAAGTAGAAACAGCAGAGTATGGTAGATCAGTATAGCAACCTAAACCAGCAGGAGCTGAGAATAACGCTTCGATATCAGCAATAGCATAAGTACCTGCAAAAGTAACCGTCTCAGTACCAGAAGCTGGAGGACCTACACAAGGAAGTCCATCAGCTGAACTTGGTCCAGTAAGTATATCACATATTGTTCCGTCAGCAGCCGTAATTTCAACTTGTGGTGCTACGCCACAGCCTGAATCAGAAATCTCTGCTGTAGGTGGAGCAGGATAGATGGTAACATCATAGCGATATACTCCACACATTATGTAATCACCTAAACCATCGCCATCAGCATCAGTATCATAATCGAATACCATAGCAAAATATGACACAATAAAAGCATCACAAGTATTATTATTCCATCCTAAATCTTGCTGATTTACACATAATCCATCAGAAACTATTGGTGTAAGATTGCCATCACCAAATGGATCAGGATAAGTAGCTCCAAAAGGAAAAGTCGTCCCCTCATATCCAGCAGGAGCCTCTGTAGTTGTTCCATTATCATAGTAATATATATCAATAAATGTCCCAGTTGTACCTGAACCTGTAAAGCCAGTGCAACCTGGACCAACTGTAAAATCGATTGGATCACCTGAACAGACAGAAGCAGGAGTCGTATAATCAATTACAGGACATATTGGGAACACATAAGTTCTATCACAATTTCCGCCTTCAATACCAGTAGAACTTAATGAAGTTGGATAAGCATCTACAGTTATCGTGGTAGAAAAGCAAATCGCTTCAGTAGCTGCTAGTCCAGAAGTTGGATCATGTGTATCAATTCCAAAATATGGTGGCGTTGGACAATCTCCGAATGGTTGAGTCAAAATTGAACCAGAAATACCATTACAAACACTTCCAGGAAAAGGCGTTGCTAAATAGCCATCGTTAAAAAGGCCTGTACTTGTAGTACCAGTATAGGTAACTGTGGTTGATGTGTTAACAGTTGTTCCTGTTAATTGGTCGTTTGTATCACAAGCGGGACCGCCACTATTATCAACAAATAATCCATAAGAAGGAAACCCTCCGCAATCGACACTAAGGATATTTGCACCAGCAAGAGACATTTCAATACTAGTAGTGCCAGCAATAGCACCAGTCGTACCTATGCAAATTTCATAAGTAATTGTATAGGTTCCATCACCATTATCTATGGTATTCGTAACGTTCCACCCTCCATTATGACAAGCGAAAAGAGAACTTGCACTTGTAATGAATAAGCAAAATAAAAATATTAGAATTTTTTTCATAATTAGATATTATTTTTTAATGTTTGAAATTTGTGTGTTTGCAATTTTTCTATCATTTGATAGAGTAATTTTATTGCTGATCTTTTCTTTAGAGGGCAATGCTGAACTATTCCTTCTAGGATTAGTAGTCTTGCTGAAAGCTGCCTTTCCAGAAGTTAAATTAGTTCTCACTGCATTGATTTTCTGTTCGTTCTTCGAACTCAATTCCAATGCATGTTCTTGCATTTGAATCGACTTATTAACCACAGCCTGATTCGCCTGCGCGCTCAAATCATTACTGCTCAAGGCCAGCACTATGCCGCCGAGCATCATCGTTAAGATGAGTTTTTTCATTTTCATAAAATTAAATTAGGTTTTTTATCAAAAAAAATTGAAATATTCAACTATAATAGCAAGAGAATCTCCTTACAAGGCTCCATTTCCTTGTTTCATAAAAAAGGATGGCATCTATATGCCAAGATTTTTTCTGCTAGTGTAATATCTTAGAAACTATTGCTATGATAATACCAATAGATATTATATACACAGATCGCTTCCAATAATGAAGTATTGAAGATTGTCAGCAATCTCCAGGGGGAAATGTAGGATTCAATTGAATCATAAATTCCTGATGGATATAAATGATTCGATCTATTATATTCAATTGTAATAACTGGGGGATATTCGATTTCATATTGAATGTCAATTAATTAATTGTTTTATTTGTGAATTTATATTTATGCTAACCTATATTATTATAGGCATTTCAATGCAATATATGTTTGCTATTTAAATGCCATTATTTTCTTCCAGAATCATTTACTTTATACTTACTATAGGGAGCTTCACCTATAGCTTTACTACTTAATGCCCTACTTTCATTTATAGCAATATAAACGAAACGCCCCTTATAGAACAACTTCATCGACATACTATAAGTTAGATAAATAAAACGCTATTATTTATAAACATCAAGAGCTAAACTATAATCTATTTTTATGGATAATATAATTTCACAATCGCAACAAGCTAATGCTCCTTCACTTACTTCTTATTAAAGAAGAATCCCTTCAATTAAACGATCACTACATTTATTACCAAAAAATAAATAGTATGTTTCTTAATAATCAATGCAAATATATACCTAGTTTTTATA
>CAYZQX010000399.1:0-4018 GCA_964480615.1 uncultured Chitinophagales bacterium
ACCGAAACGCAGTGTAGCCTGGAGCAGCCCGGGCCTGTAAGGCATCGCCATAATCACCTATTTTGAAGTTATAAGGCGAACCCTAATCTTGCTACTAATGCCCAGTATCCAGCCTCTATTATATAAATCATTGAGCAAGTAATACTAACACTTTTTTTCTGCTTAATACAGCTGGTTATTACACTTGATATGGTATTCTAAAGGTTTGCAATTATCAGCCGCCTATTGATATAATTTCACAAAATAAAAAAGGGGATAATATTGCTATTATCCCCAATAGATGAGATCTTAAATGATCCAATATGAATCGATACTTATTGTGTCAGGGTGAAAGTCAATCGCACGCCACCTTGATGGGTAATACGTTCTGCTTGGGCGGAAGTTTTAGCCTTCATGTGTTCTCTAATATAATAGATTTCAGCTTTTAATTTATTATTGATTAAGTAATTAATAGAAGGTTCTATTCTAATATTGGTGCTTCCTATAGTTACCTCTGGCAGCTCATCAAACTTATGATTGATCGTTACTAAATCTTTATAGCTAAAGTCTAATTTGAAATTCATTTCATTGTCCAGCTTAATTGTTTTCTTGCCAATTTTTAATGGTGTTTTAATGCCAGTTAATCGATAGCCTGCACCAAATGTAAATTCGGTTGTTCTCATCTCAATAAGCTGAGGCAAGGAGAAATTGAGGGCGAGGTTTCTCGATTTTGCCATATTAAAATTTCCAAGCACACCATTTTTCATTTTAAAATCAACGCCTATTAGTGGATTGAATTTCTCGGAGATCACAACATCATTGATGGTGAAACGATTGTAAAAATTGCCGCTCAATGTATCAATGGACATAGGATAGTTAGCCATATCATCGAATGTGCCAGTGAAGTCAGGATTGGTCTGAAATCTGCTAATCGAAAGGGTACTATTGTATCCATGGCTAACACTAATGCTTGTAAAATAATCTTTGAACCAAGAAAGTTTATTTAAGCCATTATAGGTAAGTTTCCAGTTAGGGCGAGGAAATAATCTAGTAGGATTGAGTTTCACCTTATTGGGATCTTTTCTGGTATAAGCAGCAATGAAAGAAGGGATGAGCACTTCCTGTGAGTAAGGCCCATAACCCTGACTATAGTCATCAAAAGGTATAGGGGGAATAGAGTCACCAACTGCAGGGAAATATTCAAAATCACCATTAGAATTATCATTGAGCAATCCCAATCGCTCTGAAATAATGGGGCGATAAGCTTGCATACGCACAAATGTTTCGGAAATATATTGTGTATCGATTTTTTCAAATAGCGTTTTTAGTGGTAGGAATGTAATGGTATAGGTACCTACATCCATTTTAGCTAAGTGGTTAAATGTTCCAGCCTCATTAGCCTTGAATCTTTCACTATGCGTTAAGCTATTAATTAGGTTCCAATTCAAATCGAGTTTCACTTCTTTCCAAGGTTCAAAACTTGCTTTTCCCGAAATATTTTTTTCTGACTTTTGGACCACCTGATCATTGAGATTGGGGTTATTGGTTATCCAACCTTTTTGTGCGGCATTTTCGAGCCATAGACTATCGGGCTGCGCGCCAAAAATAAAGTCGAATCCAGGAGCTTTCGCATCAAAATTTTGACCTAAGTATTGATTTCTATAATTAAATCCAGGAATCCTTGTGCCTTTTTTGTTGGTATAGGTCAAGGAGGCTTTTTTAAGACTCAATAATGGCTGTACTAATAATCGTTCGACGAGACTTAAGGAGCTTGTTCCTGGTGTTGGCTTAGGCTTAGCAGGAGCATTGGGATTAGCTGGATCAATTACATCAGGTGCATTTTTATCTTTGTCCTTTTTAGGCTTAGGGCTTCCGGGCTTATAGTTATCTACCTTCTTTAGGTATGGAATTTTAGCATACAGTTTTTTAAAAGATAGCTCACCATCAATGGTCCAATTGCGATCATTGAGAATGATGTTCTTAGTATTGAGTGAATCAATATCATTACCAAAAGCATCCTTAGGTGGCAATGGTCCAGTGATCCACTCGAATGTGGTACTGTACTTTATCTTGGTCTGCGTCCAATCGAATAATGGAATTTTTTCTATTGGGATGGTATAGTTCACATTAGTTGTTTGTCTAAAGTTGAGATTCCTGCCAAGGGACTTTATATTATCCCACATTTGATCTCTTACGATAGGTCCACAAGGCTCGTCAATACGCGAACTATTGACCGCTGTATAATCGAGGTTTAAGGCTTTGGTAATATCATGGCGATAGCCATATCTTCGATCCCAAACAAAATTTTTATTATAGGTTGGCAATATGGCAAAATTTGGATCAATTTCAACACCAGGGAAGGTGAGTTCTCTAAGCTGTGTAGTTATGGTTCTCCTATTGAGATCATTGACAAAAGATATTGTAGAAGGGATGAAATTAAAATTAATGTCTTTAATGATCTTTAGGTACCCTGACTTGCTTTTAATTTGTTTAAAAGGCAATAGATAGTTAGGCTTTGTGGTATAGTTATACCCCAAAGAAAACTTATGTCTTTTTTCTTTTTCATATTCTACTCCAGGGTCACGGCTATCAATTTTTGTATAGGAATAGGAGGCTTCCCAGTTCTCAATATCATAAACTTGAGCCTTATCAGTTGCCGCTCTTACCTTGCGCACATTTGCAAAGCTTATGTTCTTAGTTGATTCATAATCCTGCGAATTTTTCTTCACTTTTTTTGCTGCTTCCTCACCATATTTTTCACGTGTAAGCCTTACTTTGTCCTGCACCTTGAGATCGGTTTCATAAGGGTCATATTCGGGATTGCTGATTTGTTCAGTCCAGTTGACTATCATCGGAATTTTAATACCGCTGGATGCTGGCAAAAACTTATCTAAGCTTATATTGCTGAGCATATCATATTTATAAAAATTATCTCTATATCGCTCATTTATCTTTTGTTCTAGGTTACCGAAACCAGCGGTATGCATATCGCCTGACATAGTTACTGTTGCTAAGTCGGCAAGTTTTATATCGAGTCTGGCCAGCGCGCCTACTGAAGGACTTTCTTCAAAGTCATACAGGCGCAATTCATTGAACCACACCTCCGCACATTTTGACAATCCATCGTTATTGGGGTTGAACTGAGAGGCTTTGGGATTGCGCACACCTAGCATTATTACGGGTGCACGGCCTAAGTCGGGTGCGCCTACGATAGTTATTCTTCCCTTAGCTGGATTTAAGGTGTCATAATATACTGTATAGGGCTTAGTATAATCAGGCAGCCCCTCCTCACGGTAATTGCGTGATTTTTTCGCTTCTACTAATTTCTCTAATTCAATATCGATAAAGTTTTCAGTAGGCCATACGAGTTTAGCTAACTCATTGAGTGCTTCATCTCTTTCGGAGATGGATAGATCGGTGTTGTTATAAGTATTCACTAAACTACTCATCACTTCCACATCATCACTAATTTTTAATGGCAGTTCATATTCGTAATAATTTTGTGTAAAATCATCACCTATTCTAATAAATGCAGAGATGGCATTGTCTTCAAGCGGCTGGCTAAAATATTCGCTGAGATTTAGATTTTGTGCACTGACCCAGCATTGTAATCGCTTATAGAATCTAGCATCTAAGGCAGGATCTTGGTTTTTAAAGGCAGCCCTGGCATGACCATCGGCAAGACCACATACTTCGAGGGATAAAGCCTGCTCATTAAGCTGAATATTTTGGTTGGTATTATTTTGCTGTTCGCGTTGAACACCTGGAGGTATCACATAAGGAACAGGTGTTCTTACACCATTTTCCTCAAGATTCACAGCTGTTAGATTAAAAATACTTTGCCCCCCGTTGTCATCAGGCATATACAAGCCTGGCTGTACAATTTCCTTGTCATAGGTACGCCATCTATTCGCTACAAGTTGAAGATCTCCAAGGCGAAGAATAACAGGTTTTTCAAAATTGGTGAGGTACATACGCATAAACTGTATGTTTCTGAAGTTTTGAATATTGCCTTTTTGACTGGTAAATTCCTCAATAG
>CAYZQX010000400.1:0-3997 GCA_964480615.1 uncultured Chitinophagales bacterium
ATGTATATCACAATAGTATGATTGGCATTTGGTCAGCCTTGCTATTTTTTGGAGGGAGTAAAAAGGCTATTGGAGAATAGAAAATGTGTATGGGTTTTAATTAGCTAAGCCTTGATAAAGTGACGTAGTAATGAAATTGTCTCGCCTTTGATAATTGTAGTAGGTCAGCATATGGCTATGATATTTGCTTGTTAGTATGAGCAATTTTAGGCCATCTTGTTAAGGGCGTATTTGTGTTTGAGGGGGTATAGAATACTAGGGTTGCACTTGATTCTATATGCTCTGAAGGAATGATTAATTACAAGGGATATAACTTAATATTGTATTGTAGGAATAATCTGTGAGTCTATCCTAATTTCTTTCTCAATTTATTAATAGTAATTGTTATTGAGCATTGTTATTATTAGAACTAGGTTGAGATTATAATAGCTGATAACTTAGGTTTAGCTATTTGCGATAAGCCACTTCATCGTGATTTAATTCATCATGCAAAAAATGAATAGCTACATTGCTCAGATTAGCCTCCACTAGTTTATCATCAAGCATATAGGATGCATAATAACAATCTTCTTTTGCACTAAAGCGCAAGTTAAAAAGCTTTTCCCCTTTCTTATAAAAAAAGATGGTGCCATCAAATCCACAAGACTTATTGTCCGTTGTTTTGGACTGTAGGAAATACCTAAATACATTGAGTTCCTCCTTGGATATTTCGCTTACTTTTTTTATAGGCACATGGTCATTGGCCTCAGTGTATTGATATATAGTAGCACTATCAGCTTGACTTAATAGCTCATAATAATTTGTAAAGTTAGAATGACTACAAGAGCTATTCCACAACATAGCTATCATCCAAATATATATCGACACACGTTTTTTCATTCCCTCCTATATTTTCAACTGGTAAAACAATACTAGTGCCACAATTTTTGAAATACTTAAAAAATACAGACATCGCTTTTCCAAATCTGTGGATAACTTTTAGTAACATAATACATTGTAAAGAAAAATTCTTTATGTGTGAGTAATAGACGGTATTAGGGGAAAATTCGAGACATCAATTGCCTGTGGATAAGTTTTAGCACCTCAAAATTGCATCCATTTCTTGAACTGCTAAATTTTTTATTAGTGTCACAAATATGGACAGAATCCACTTTTCTAGGATTTGAAAATCAATAAATTCGCTTTTGTGATTGTGTCTATCAGGTTCGCATGGACTTATTGTTCCCTAGGTCATTGCGATCATCAACTTTTGATGGTCGCTGCGCTACTGCGGTTTCCCTAATTATGGCAACAGCAAGCGGTAATTAGAGGAATAATCTTGGGAATAAAATTGTTTTATTATACCTTAATTTTCGATGATTTGGGCCTTCCCCTGCGGGTCGCTACGTTGCGGGCTCCACTTCGTTCCGGTATGTGGGCGGGGCTAACAGCCACCTACAGCCGCCCCGCCCACACACTAAACCCTCCACATCGCTAAGGCGAAACAGCAGAATCCTGTTAGAGTACAGCATAATTTACTGCATTGTACTGTGGTAAAAAATGAGGGGTAACTTCTCTTTTGCTCAAATACTCGAGAAATAAATGTTCCTATATGCTGCAATTGCGAGTTATTGGTTTTGTTTACATTCCACAGGTCACACTCATTTTTTAGATAATCTGCTGCTCTACCCAAATCCCAGTGTCTGTACGCTTCATATAGACTCAAGGAGCGAAGATGGGCTTGAGGGCGATTATTTATTCTACAATGCGGCAGGCTCGCTCATTTCGGCTTTTCCGGCCGCTACGAGACAAGTCGATGTGTGCGATTGGCCAGTAGGCATTTACTTTTGTGAATGGGTGAATAATTTGGGTATGAAGGAACGTCATAAATTGGTGATCGCCCCCTAGTAAGGACTGATATCCCCTAGCTTCTTATATACAAGGCATCTAAACTTATGGTTTCGTATTTATCGCCATCAATCATACTGTTCAATCAAGTTTATTATCATCATTTAACGCCTATAAAAATTCTTTTAGTTTGCTTAGTGAAAAAATGCAATTTATTAGATTGTGAGATGGAAAGGTTGTAAATAAAGCCAGCCTTAGTCAAGCTTTGTTATTGAATTATTTAGGGTCATTTAATAAATAAAAAAAGGCAATAGGATCATCCTATTGCCTTTGTATTTTATCGTTCGAGTTAGCAGGGACATGCTGATAATAAAAATGCCCCACTTACCAATCGAAGTAATTGATTATCCTGCTACAACTTCAAATTCAATTTCTTCTTTATGCGTAGCATCGATATGAATCTCTGCTTTGAAAGTACCAAGTGCTGATACTTCGTCGATGATATGAATTTTGCGACGGTCTAAGTCCACCCCTGAAGAGGCTTTAATAGCTGTGGCTAACTGTACATTGGTAACGCTACCAAATATTTTGCCTGATGTTCCAACCTTAGCAGAAACCTTAGGTCTGTTGTTTTTAATTTTGTCAACAGTTTGCTGTATTTCAGCTAAAAATTTAGCTTCTTTAGCAGCTATTTGACGGGTGCGTTCTCCTACTAACTTTATATTGCCAGGGGTAGCTAAAAGTGCTAGCTTACGAGGGATAAGGAAATTGCGACCATAACCTGGTCTTACCTTTACAACTTCGAACTGTTCGCCAAGTTTATCTACTCTTTCTAATAATATTAAATCCATGATGTATTTATTTTAAGAGGTCAGTTACAAAAGGCAACAATGCAAGGTGACGAGCGCGCTTTACAGCGGTGGCCACACGGCGTTGAAACTTAAGTGAGTTACCAGTGATACGACGAGGCAATAGCTTGCCTTGCTCGTTAATAAATTTCATTAAGAAATTAGGGTCTTTGTAATCAATATATTGAATACCTGCTTTTTTAAAGCGACAGTATTTTTTGCGATTAGCTCCTATCTTAGGAGCTGTCATATATTTAATGTCTTTCTTTGCGCTTGCCATATATCTCATTATTTTATAGGTCTTTTTCTAAGTCGAGATCATCTTCATAAATCGAAGTCACGCGTGTTGATTTTTCATTGTCACGTACAGCCTTTTGAGCTACGCGATCCGCTTTGTATTTGCTTATTAGGCCACGGCGTTTTTCGTCATTGTATTTTACTGCATGCTTGTCTAAATGCACAGTAAGGAAGCGCAACACTTCTGGATCGCGGCGATATTGAAGTTCTAAAACGTCAACTGCTGATCCTTCACATTTGAATTCTACTAAAAAGTAGATACCACTCGTTTTTTTCTGGATGGGGTAGGCCAGATGTTTTAAACCCCAGAAATCTTCGTGTACAATCTCAGCTCCCTTGTCTTTTAGCAGTGCTACGTATTTTTTCATCATACGCAATGCATCCGCATCAGACAGTACAGGCGTGAGAATGACCACGGTTTCATACTGTTTTACCATAAAATTTTATTAATTATCGAACTAAATGTCTTCTTAATAAGTACCAAAAGGGCGAATAAAAGAACGATTTTGACCCCTAGGATTTATAAATTGGAGCACAAAGGTATTGGTTAGCTCCGTATTTTCCAAATATTTGTTTGAAATACTTGCCACTAACTGCCTACTAATCGAATAAAAATCATCTTTTTTCTCTTTTTTTTGTTGCTCGATACCCCCAAAACTGTTTTTCTGTACTTAAAACCTGGGGAATAACAGGCTTCTCGGTAGTCTGATTTGAAGATTGACCCCAGCCTGGATCATGGATTGCTCTTGCCTTTGTTGCTTGTAATTGGTGGATTAGGGGCTTGTCCCACCACTAATGTACTGTCCTAATTTCATTTTTGAAATTTACAGCGCAAACTCCATCTTACTACAGTTTTACGGTTATCTTTCTAATATTAGTTGTGGCATGAGCCATAAATTACAGTTTATTGCAGTTTAAATAGAGGTCCGCTTAATTGCTCAATATTTTGAATTTTATGGCGATGCCTCCAGCCCGGGCTGCTCCAGGCTACACTGCGTTTCGGTCTTATTCACTGACTCCTTATT
>CAYZQX010000401.1:0-3972 GCA_964480615.1 uncultured Chitinophagales bacterium
TGGGCAGCCCTTATATTCAATTCTAAGGACACAAAACAATCTCCTACCAGATTTTCTATTTGCTTTGAGGGGCATCAATTATTGATGTCCCTTTTTTATTATAAACATATAGCAAATAAAGCCTGCGAAAATATTATTCATTGCACAAAAATGTATGATGAACATGTGCCTATGCACAATGTCCCATAAATTTCCACCTCGAACAAATGAATTAATAAATCTAATCTATGCATAACTGCCATAGAAAATGAAATTACCCATAACAACAACAATTAATGAACCTATGCTTAGCATCCTGCTAGAACCTATTTACATTCCTCGATGCTAGTAGTAAAGCACTAACTCGAAATGAATGGCTGCACACCTATGTTTACCTAATCCTTCTTAGCAAGACCTATCTTGGTAAAATCGGGAATAGTGACATCTTTTTTTATTATAATAATCCCATCTCTAATACAATACAATGGCGTTTCAGTATCGGCTAGTGAGCTATCTCCTATGATGGATACGTTGTTACCTATCTTCACATTTTTATCCACAATACAGTTTCTCAAGAGGCAATCCTTACCTATGCCAAGCAGCTTGTGCTGTTGTTCTGCACTGATGTCTCTCAGCGACTGATAATAATCGTTTCCAGCGATTATTGCCCTACTTATTACAGTGCCTGCGCCTATCCTACTTCTTATTCCTATTATACAATGTTCTATAATATCGGCGTGCACGATACAGCCATCAGACACTAAGGCGTGAATCAATCGCGTTCCAAAAAACTTTGAAGGACTGAGCATACGCGCATTGCTATATACTGGATTGTAATTATCGTAAAGATTGAACTCAGGAAGGTATTGTGTGAGATAAAGATTTGCGGCAAAATAAGAAGAAATACTTCCTATGTCCGTCCAATAGCCTCCAAATGGATAAGAGCAAACATTATAATCCTCACTGTGTACTGCATGTGGAATTATTTCCTTGCCAAAATCCATTGCATCTGGCATCTTGTTCATAAGATCCATCATTGCACTGCGATTAAAAATATATATACCCATGGAGGCTAAATAATCTTTGCCTTCTTTCTTAAACTTATCATCAAGTGGCGACTTCCAATTGCCCAAAACATCCATACCAGGCTTTTCCACAAAGTCAACTATAGTATCTTTATCATCCACTTTCATAATACCAAATCCAGTAGCGTCCTTAGCATTAACAGGAATAGTAGCGATCGTGAGATCTGCATCGTTGTTGATATGGTGTTTCAGCATCGCGCTAAAATCCATTTGATACAACTGATCCCCTGAAAGGATTACGACATAATCATGTTCATGGTTATCTAAGTGTGGCAATGACTGACGCACCGCATCAGCAGTGCCCAAAAACCAATTGGCATTGCTATGTGTTTGCTCAGCCGCAAGTATATCCACGAATCCTTTGCTGAATATATCAAAATGGTAAGCATTTCTAATATGCCGATTAAGCGATGCAGAGTTAAATTGTGTGAGCACAAATATGCGCCTCAACTGGCTATTCAAGCAGTTGCTAATAGGTATATCAATCAGTCTATATTTCCCGCCTATTGGCACTGCTGGCTTAGAACGATGCTGTGTAAGGGGATAGAGACGAGATCCTACCCCTCCGCCTAATATTACGCCTATTGCTCTATCGATCATCATACGATTACACTTTATAATTTGAAAGGTGGAAATTAGGAATTTTTTTTTATTTGTATCAAATTTTTGTTACAGAATTTTTTTCTTGTCCACCAGTTTTTTTCTTAATAGTACATTTACGCAAAAATTAAACCACATTACCAATGACTGATGAGTTTTATATGCGCCTCGCCTATCAAGAGGCAAAGAATGCTTACGCACAAGGGGAGGTTCCCATAGGCGCTGTAATTGTAGGTGGTGGACGCGTACTGGCTAAGGCTTATAACCAAACTGAGCTGCTGGCCGATCCCACCGCCCATGCTGAAATTATTGCCATTACCAGTGCCTGCAATACAATCGGTGCTAAGTATCTCACTGACTGTACCATATATGTTACAGTTGAACCTTGTGCTATGTGTGCAGGCGCAATTTTTTGGGCTCAACTATCCCGACTGGTGTTCGGCGCTTATGAACCTAAATCGGGATTCCATACCAAGTCCATGCCCATCCTTCTCGATAAAACCATTGTGACAGCAGGCATCCTAGAAACTGAATGTAGCGAGCTAATGAAAGCTTTTTTTAAGGAGAAACGCAAGTAAAAATAGGCATCACCTACAAGACTAATGCCCTATGATAAACAATCAATAGGCAAGAATCAGTAAAACTTGTTCAACTAAGTTGCTTTCATTACAAGTACAAGTTCTCTAATTTTGAGAGTAAGAAAGGCTTTTGGGCGAATCCCCTATCAGCAGGTTTGCAACCTCCTGATAGGGGTCGGGCTATTACAGGCTCCGCTATCGCTCCGGTATGGATCTAGGGTTAGCAGCCCATACAGCCACCCTAGATCCACACTAAACCTTTCATATCCCTTTCGCTATAAATACACTCCTACTCTGTCCACTACATCTTAGCTATAACCCTATCCTTGCACTAAATTGTATCCTAAATTGACAATCAAAATAATACAACTATCAAATATCAACTTTAAATACACTGCCGCTCCTTGCTTGAAAATAGCAACAACCTGATGACTAACAAAAATGGATCATCAAAATTCAAACATACAAAATACATATTAAAAACATTGAAACAGTTGTAAAACATATTTGCCATTATACGCAATATAAAACGCATTGGTTTTGAGAGTCGATACTGCTATTTACAATTAAATTAATTAGTTACATTATTAGCAACATCGTTTTGATTCCTAGTAAAATGAATTAAGTACTGACCTAAGCACATTGATTAGAATAGGATTAATTGTCAATAATGAATTATTATTGTCCTGAAATTTTACGAATGCTCGCTTTTATACATAATAATAAAAAACCCCCATTTCCTATAGAGAATAATTTAATACAATGAAACCAGTCCAAACTATAAATACATGGTGGGTAATGGCAAGGGCAAAATACAAGCTGGGCTTATTGACTCCTTATCTCAAGCGCCATGATCATATATTAGATATAGGCTCTGGCAATTGTGGTCTTGTAAAATTGCTAATAGACCACAATTACAAAATAGCACCGATCGATATCATTAACAAATCTGTATTTCCCGATATACAACCTATGCTGTATGATGGATTATCATTCAATCAATTGGACACCAAATATGACATGGCCATGATGATCACAGTGCTCCATCACATCGCCAATCCACGCAATACGATTGAACAGGCTTTAGCGCATACTGACCACCTATTAATTATGGAGGACATATACGAGCATCCATTAGAAAAAAAATTATTATTCTTTGTGGACTCCTTGGTGAATTGGGAATGGCGCACACATCCCCATACCAATAAGACCGATAGCGAGTGGCAAGCCTTATTTCAAGAACTAAACCTTGAAATAACAAGGATACAATATGTAAAAACCTTAGGCATATTTCATCAAGTGATCTATAGTTTAAGAAAAAATAAGTGAGCAAATTCATTGAACAAAGTAACTGATGTAGTCCAGCCATATCTTGTAATCACTGTAGAATAAAAAAATTATATTTGTCCTAGAATCATTGTATGGAAGCACTCAATAAGCCCCTTATTAGCTATGAAGAATTTACCAAAGTGGATATACGCTGTGGCATAATCCTTGAGGCAAAACCATTTGAAGGTGCGCATAAGCCTGCTCATCAACTATGGATTGATTTTGGTGGAACCATCGGCATTAAAAAAAGTTCAGCACAAATTACTGTGCGTTATAACTGCGAGGAATTAATAGGCCTGCAAGTAATTGCCGTTGTCAATTTTAAACCCAGACAGATTGGCAAATTTATGTCGGAGGTATTAGTACTGGGCTTACCCGATGAACACCATAATGTTGTCCTA
>CAYZQX010000402.1:0-3971 GCA_964480615.1 uncultured Chitinophagales bacterium
GTAGGGATTGCAGTGGATATCCTTTTAGGAGGCGGCCTTCTTAATGACATAGGTACACAAGCCATTATCATGTCCTGAGATTCATTGATTAACAACTGATGCCGCCGCCTAAAAGATAGGAACGTAAAGCCCGGCCTGCCCTTACTAATGTTAGGTTTGATTACTGAATTTAGTTGGGCAGGCACCCCCCCCCGCAATAGTTAAGATTGATTTTTGATACTCATTGACTCTTTTAATAACTAAACTGAAACTGGTTATGTTTCGTAATTTATATTGTTTTTATGTGTAATTATTATCGGTTATCAAGGAGTTATCATTGACCACCGATTTTATAATCCTTATTGATTAAAAAGTTATGTGCAACTATGATTTTGCGGTGAATTTATTAGCTGTTTTTAAGACGATAAATGTGTATTTTTTAAAAAGAGTAGTTGTGTAAATTGGAGGATCTTTGTAATGGGTTATTGTGATAATATTTTAGACATAGGGTGTAGCCATAAAATAGCGTAAATTTGCGGGTCCTATTAATTATTGAAAATGTCGGAGAAATTTAAAGCAGGTCAGTATGAAGTGCCATTTATTGAGGTTTATGGTGCTCGAGAGCATAACTTAAAAGATATTGATATTACGCTGCCACGCAATTCATTAGTTGTCATTACAGGGCTTAGTGGGAGTGGTAAGTCATCATTGGCATTCGATACCCTTTTTGCTGAGGGACAGCGGCGGTATATGGAAACATTTTCGGCTTATGCGCGACAATTTGCTGGCAGTTTTGAAAGGCCTGACGTAGATAAGATTAGTGGGCTGAGTCCAGTAATTTCAATTGAGCAAAAGACAACTAATCGCAACCCAAGATCCACAGTAGGCACGGTTACTGAGATATATGATTTCTTGCGTTTGCTATTTGCCCGTGCTGGTGAGCCTATCAGTACCAAAGGTGAGAAATTAGTGAGTTATACACCACAACAGATTGCAGAAATAATACTGACTGATTATGTAGATAAAAAGATAGTTCTATTAGCTCCTGTGGTCAAGGGTCGCAAGGGTCATTACAGAGAACTTTTTTCCCAAATCGCCAAAAAAGGATTTGTAAAGGTTAGGGTGGATGGTCATATTATAGATATAAAACCCAATTTGCAATTAGATAGATTCAAGATTCATGATGTAGAGATTGTAATAGATAGATTGATAGTAGGGGAGAATAATGAGCGGTTAATGCCTTCTATAGAGCGGGCATTAGATTTAGGAGAGGGATTCATATTAGTTCAGGAATTAGAAAGCGATACAGTGCGCTCATTTAGTAAAAATCTTGTGGATCCTTTCACAGGTGATGCCATTGAAGAACCTAACCCTAACTCCTTTTCATTTAACTCTCCTTATGGTGCATGCAGCCATTGTGCAGGGCTGGGATACACGCATCAAGTAGATGAGAATAAGCTAGTCCCTGATCCGTCGCTAAGCATAAAAGAAGGCGCTATTGCTGTGCTTACTGATATGGCTGATATAAAGCTATACAAACAGCTCGACTCATTAGGCAAGCGATTAGATTTTACACTGAATACACCTTATAGTAAGATTAGCGATGAAGCAAAAAGAATTATTATGGAAGGTGAAGAACAACCTCAGGAAAAGCATATTAAGATCATCAAGGATGGTGAATTTATGGGCATTAAAAAAATTGTTAGGCAATATAGATATGAACAATCTAGTGATAAGGCCAAGCGAATCGCAGAACAATATTTTTATGAGGAGGAGTGTAAGGAGTGTCTAGGTACGAGGTTAAAAAAATCTTCTTTGTTATTTAAGATTGATGATAAAAATATCGCTGAGCTTGCGGCATTGGATCTCAATCAATTGCTACATTTTTTTGATGGCATTGAAGATCGTATGAGCAATAAACAAAAAACGATTGCTAAAGATGTGGTAAAAGAAATTAGGGCGCGCTTACTTTTTTTATTAGATGTAGGACTTGATTATTTAGCACTTGATCGTCCTTCTTATAGCCTAAGTGGAGGTGAGTCTCAGCGTATAAGGTTAGCAACTCAGATAGGTTCAAAATTATCAGGTGTTACTTATGTGCTAGATGAACCGAGTATAGGTCTTCATCAGCGTGACAATCAGAAACTAATTAATTCCTTGCGAGAACTGGTAAATCTGGGCAATAGTGTCATAGTAGTAGAACACGATCGCGATATCATGCTAGCTGCTGATCACCTCATCGATTTAGGGCCAGGTGCTGGTGAAAAAGGAGGTCGTATTATAGCTGAAGGATTGCCGTCACAGTTTAATAAAAAATCAGGCATAACGGCTGATTTTTTAAGCGGTCGCAAGACTATACAAGTGCCAAAAATAAGGAGATCAGGCAATGGCAAATGGCTCAAACTTTCGAATTGTACTGGCCACAATTTAAAGAATGTAAACTTAGAAATACCGCTAGGCAAATTCGTATGTGTAACTGGTGTATCAGGTAGTGGTAAATCTTCATTGATCAATGAAACACTCTATCCCTTACTAAAAAACAAATATTTTCACACGAAGGATAATTCATTGGGGTTTGGCAGTATCGAAGGGCTAGAACACCTCGATAAAGTAATAGATGTGGATCAAGCTCCTATAGGTCGTACACCTCGATCGAACCCCGCCACATACATTGGATTTTTTAATGATATACGCAATCTTTTTTCACTAATCCCTGAATCAAAAATTAGAGGCTATGCTCCTGGACGTTTTTCATTTAATGTGAAGGGTGGTAGGTGTGAAACTTGTCAGGGTGGCGGTATGCGTGTAATAGAGATGAATTTTCTACCTGATGTATTAGTGCCTTGCGAAGATTGTAATGGTAGGCGATACAATCGCGAGACCTTAGAAATAAGATATAAGGGAAAATCAATCTCCGATGTATTGAATATGAATGTAGAGGATGGGTCTATATTTTTTGAAGCCATACCAAAGGTACAAAGACAATTACAAGTACTCAAGGATGTAGGGCTGGGCTATATTACGATAGGGCAGAGTGCTACCACCTTATCAGGAGGTGAAGCGCAACGAGTCAAGTTAGCGACAGAGCTTGGCAAAAAAGATACAGGAAGAACCCTATATATACTAGATGAGCCATCAACTGGCTTGCATTTTGAGGATATAAGTCATCTGTTGAGTGTATTAAATAAATTGGTGGATAAGGGCAATACGGTCATAGTAATAGAGCACAATATGGATATCATTAAAATGGCCGATCATATAATTGATGTAGGCCCTGAGGCAGGCTTCAAAGGAGGACAAATAATCTTTAAGGGTACACCTGAAGAAATGGCACACGTAAGAGGTTCATATACTGCTGATTTTTTGAAATTAGAATTAATTTAAAAGAAATTAAACCTTAATTGTTTTGTTTCGTCAAAAAAGCCTTATTTTCGTACAATTATTTTTTTTCAAAGTAAAATCCTTATTCATTACAGTCGGGTAAGTGTTACTAATTATTGAATTATAGTCTAAAAAAAGGAGGTTTGAAGCAGAACTTGATAAAGGAGGAAATTAGGAGTTGGCCTGATGAGGTTTTACTAAGAGAGATTCGTCTAACTCAAAGTGATGATCTCATCAATCAATTATATGATCGCTATGCGGGTAAGATATTTCGCAAGTGTATTTCTCTCGTTAAAGACTTCCATATCGCTGAGGATCTTAGCCATGATGTTTTTCTTAAGATACTTTTGAGTATTGGCACCTTTCAGGGTAGGTCTAAGGTTAGTACGTGGATTTATGCGATTACTTATAACTTTTGCATCGACTATTTAAGAAAAGATCAAAAACTCAATTTCCATAAGGATAACTATACCAAGGATAATCCGGAGGATTTTGAATTTATTGATGATGATCTCACCGAACTTCAGCAAATTAGGGCTGAACGGCTAAAATTAATTCTCGAAAAAATCAGTGTAGAAGATAAAATCATCTTGCTTATGAAGTATCAAGAT
>CAYZQX010000403.1:0-3969 GCA_964480615.1 uncultured Chitinophagales bacterium
GTTGTATTCGCGATAGGGATGCGGAATGGTTTAGTCTTATTCACTGACTCCCATCTCTGATGTCTTAGGTAAAAAGAGTAGGTATAAACAGCAGATTCTATTTAAGGCAATAAATAGGGAGTCAGAGAATAAGACCGAAACGAAGTGTAGCCTGTAGCAGCCCGGGCCTGTAAGGCATCGCCAAAAAAAATTCAAAATTTTGGGTTATTGAACAGACCCTAATTAACCATTCCCTAATAAGCTTATGTATAGGTATTACTGAAGTGGTTGGTATGCCTCATGCTATAGTCACTTAATTGATTTATGGGTTATACAATGGTCTTGTGCTGAGTATGACTAGTTGCGGCAATTGGTAAATATTTAGTTACTTTACATGCTCATAATATGAATGTACTAGAATTAATTAATGTCAATAAGCGGTTTGGAAATTATCAGGCACTCAATAATATATCATTAGGTATTCATGCTGGGACAATTTTCGCCTTATTAGGTCCTAACGGTGCTGGGAAAACAACCATGCTGCGGATCATTACAAATATCTTAGTTGCAGACTCAGGTCAAATTTTATTTAGTGGCAAGGAGGAGGTAGCGCATCGCATAAAAAGGATTGGTTATATGCCTGAAGAAAGAGGTCTGTACAAGAAGATGAAAGTGGGAGAACAACTGGTCTATCTTACTGCACTGAAGCTCGGCGATGAACAACTGGCTAAGAAGAAAGTAAAGCTATGGCTGGAGAAGTTAGAAATTGATAGCTGGTGGAATAAGCAGATCAATGAGCTATCAAAAGGGATGAGCCAAAAAGTTCAATTTATCGCTACAGTTGCTCATGACCCAGAGTTGATCATACTCGATGAACCATTCTCAGGGCTGGATCCCATTAATTCAAATCTTATAGAGGCGGAGATCAAGGAGCTGAAAAAAAATGGCGCATCTATCTTGTTTTCCACGCATAGGATGGAGCAGGTGGAAGAACTGTGTGAAGAACTCTGCTTACTCAATAAGGGTGAGTTGATCTTGCAAGGCAAGACTGCGGAGATTAAGCACGATTTTAAAAAACAATTATTTAATGTGAATATTGAAGGAGAGATTCCACCATTTGAAGATACATCTTTTGCACATTTAGTAAGTAGGCAAGGCAATGACTTGCTATTTAAATTAGCTGGCAATCACCGACCCAATGAATTGCTGCGATTCCTTATAGATAAGGGGTTAGAAGTGCATGCATTCAATGAGAAGCTGCCCACCATCAATGAAATATTTATAGAACAAGTTAACGGAAAAAGCGATGAATAAAATTTGGATGATTATAAAACGGGAATACATCTCTCGTGTTAAGACGAAGGCATTTATCCTCACCACTTTATTAGCGCCGCTAGGGATTGTATTGCTTATGTCCTTTCAATTTATTGTGTTGCTATTCAGTGGGGAAGATACAAAGTTGCTTGTAAAAGATGATAGCGGATATTTTAATATTCCCAATATTACTGGTTCTCTGATTACGAAATTACAGGATGAAAAACAGCTGAACAGTACAATCTATTTTAAGCCTACTGATGGCGATTTCCAGGAGTTAATCAAGACATTTAGTAAGGATGGATACGATGGTGTATTGTATATCCCAAAGTTTGAAATTACAGAGAATAAATCACTGCGATTTGAGTTGCACTCTAAAAATTACATAGGGATCAATAAGGTCAATTTATTGCGCGATAAGTTGAAAGAGGTGGTGCGCACGACTAGGATTAAAGAGGCGGGGCTGCCTGATGAACTGATGGCTTCTCTCAATAAAATAAATATTGAGATCACTGAAACCACCGAAGCAATATTAAAATCGGGAGATGATGCTGATAAGCTCAATGGCAGATCCAATGTAGCTTATGGTGTGGGTTTTGCAATGGGCTTCTTAATGTACCTGGTCATAATTATATATGGCACATCGGTGATGAAAGGTATTTCGGAGGAAAAAAACAATCGCATCGTAGAGGTTATTCTCAGCAGTGTAAAACCATTCCAATTGATGATAGGAAAAATTATAGGTATCGGTATCGTAGGTCTTACTCAATTTATTATATGGGGTATCTTATCGGCAATAACCTATTTTGTTTTCTTTTTAGTGGTAGGCAATTTTGTGGATCTCTCGGCCTTTCAGTCAGGCATGCCCAATCAAGCAAATGTAGAGGATCAAATGCTACAAGTCAATTCAGTAATTACGGCCTTAAAGGATTTTCCTATGACCTGGATGCTCCTGTTTTTCTTGTTTTATTTTCTGGGTGGTTACTTGTTATATGCATCCTTATTTGCAGCGGTAGGCGCATTAGTAGGGGAGGAGAGCGATTCCCAAGCGATGGTATTTCCCGTTACGTTGCCGATCATTATATCTTTTTTCTGTCTATTTGCACTATTCGAAAATCCATCAGGATCCGTGGCAGTGTGGGCATCTATCTTGCCATTCTCATCACCTATCAATATGCCAGCCAGACTAGCCTTTGGATTTGATCAAGTGCCATTGTGGCAACTATTGCTTTCCATGATTTCTTTGGTGCTCGGATTTATCTTTACCACTTGGGTGGCCGCAAAGATTTACCGTGTAGGCATCTTGATTTATGGGAAAAAAATTACCTTTAAAGAGGTGGGGAAATGGCTATTTTATCCCAACTAAGAACCAGTGTAGTTCATCGTTATGGGCATAACTCATCCGAAGGAATTGGTCCTTGATATTTTGAATAGAAATGTTCTATTCGCTTGCATGTAATCTTTGGATAGTCCATTTAATTTTATCGTATTTTTGCTAGGGGAGTGAGCACGCCTGTAGCACCACCAATATTCATCTTATGTCAAAAAATATTGCAATAATTGATTTAGGTACCAATACATTTCACCTGCTTGTAATAAGAGTTGAAGCGGGTAATTATGAGCGGCTGTACAAGGAGTCGAGGTATGTAAAACTTGCTGAAGGTGGGATGGATCTCATTAGTGCATCTGCTTATCAAAGGGCATTAGACACTTTAGTTCATTACAAGACGATCATTGATATGCATCAGGTGGAAAGGATCTATGCCTTTGGTACTGCGGCTTTGCGCACTGCTGAGAATGGTGCTGAGTTTATACACACAGTCAAGGAGCGTACGCACATAACGATACAATTAATCTCTGGTGATCAAGAGGCTGAGTGGATTGCTTGGGGCGTAAGACAAGCCGTTCCTATAGCCGATGAAATTGTATTGATTATGGATATAGGTGGGGGGAGTGTGGAATTTATTTTTGCTAATCGCAATGATATATTGTGGAAGCAATCTTATCCCATAGGTGCAGCATTGCTCAAAAATAAATTTCACCTACACGATCGTATGGAAGAAAAAGATGAAGATAATCTTATTGCTTTTCTTGAAAAGTCCCTCTCTACGCTTACGGCAATGATTGATTATTTTCCTGTACATACACTTATAGGCGCATCAGGAACATTTGATACCATTGTAGATATACAATTGGCGGAGCAAGCTAATAGTAGAAATGGCGCATTGAATATGCCCATCGACATAGACTATTTTTATGCGCTGAAAGAAAGGCTTACACATACTACACTTGCCGAGCGATTGCTCATACAAGGCATGCCAGAACAGCGCGCTGAAATGATTGTAGGGGCTATGATCCTCATTGATTATATCCTAAAACAATTCCCTATAAAAAAGATCATTCAATCGGAATATGCAATTAAAGAAGGCATATTATGGGGTGTGCTAAATAATAAAATATAATTGCTGCAAGTGGAGAATGAATTAAAAAATTCAGGGTCGGAAATCATGTAATAGACACTAGGCACTAGTCACTGGATAATGGACACTGGACTTTATGTAGTACTTATCATAAAAAATCGGCTTCGTAAATCCTAAATTGATAATCATAAATCGCTCTAACTAAATAGGGCTTGCTAAATAATTCCAATTTCTTTACTATATTTGAGTTGCCAAC
>CAYZQX010000404.1:0-3968 GCA_964480615.1 uncultured Chitinophagales bacterium
TTGGATTTAAAAAAGTTTTTTATTTTAGAAGCGGAATTATTAAATTGTAAGAAATGAAAGATTTAACAATTGTAATGCCAGCCTATAATGAGGGTGGAACATTGCCTCAATACATTCCTGAAGTTATTCAGTTTTGTGAAGCAAAAGGATGTTTTTGTATTGTAGTAAATGATGGTAGTAAGGATAATACTAAATCCTATTTGGATACTGTGAAGTCACCACAGTTTAGTTTTATTAACCACAAATTGAATCGCGGTTATGGAGGTGCATTGAAGACAGGCTTGTATGCTGTGAATACCAAGTATGCCATTACGATAGATTCAGATGGACAGCATCTATTGAGTGATGTTGAAAATATGTATAATGTAATGTTAGCAAATGACGCTGACATGATAGTAGGGAGTCGAAAAGGTCAAAAGTCAGCTAGTTGGTATAGGGGACTAGGGAAGTTTCTAATAAGAAAAATAGCAAGTATTTTAATTCCTCTTCCTATATATGATATTAACTCAGGGATGAAAATTTATGATGCCGAGTTGTGCAAGAAGTATCTACCAATATGTCCAAATACGATGGCATTTAGTGATACTATATTATTGGTATTTTTGCAACATAGACACTTAGTACTTGAAGAGCCTATAACTATTAAGGATAGGGTTGCTGGCATAAGCACTATTAATACGATGACAGCTTTAGAAACTATTAAGCAAATTTTAAACATGGTAGTATTGTTTAATCCAATGAAAATATTTTTGCCTATTGCAATATTGCTTGTGCTTTGTGGTATTATATGGGGTATTCCAATTGTCTTAAGGGGTAATGGTGTGTCCGTAGGCGCGCTATTAGCAATTCTAAGTGGTGTAATATTTTTCTTTTTAGGACTTCTTGCTGAACAAATTTCAATAATAAGAAGGTTAAATGTAGAGCGAAACTGATGACAGAAAAGTTTGCACATTGCCTGTTTCAATATCTTGCACCTGCTGGTATCAATGACGAAGGTATAATATCAGCATTTCGGGAAGCGATCTTGAAATTGAATATTAACATGGATGAAGAAGATGCTAGATTGATGCATAGGATAGAAAAATACCCGTTTCTTCTGCCTTTAGTAGATGCTGGATTGGCACTCAATCCTAAGCGATCCAAAGGTGGATTAAGACAACTAATTTTTGTTATGGCATGTATCATAGAAGCTAACCCAAAATATGCTGAACGTTATATGCCAAAAAAGTTGGGCATATTAGACTTCATTAAGTTAGGATTAGCAGGTGCACGAAGCATATCTTTTGGAATCATAGGTGTTGTTGTTCTTAAGTTTTTATGAGTAGTATTATTGATAATTTATATGATGTTGTTGTAGTTGGCTCGGGGCCATCAGGTGCTCAGTGTGCTCATACACTGGTTGATAAGGGCTTAAAGGTTTTGATGCTTGATGGGGGCAATTTTTCTCAAGAGTATGATCGTTATTCCTATGAAGACCATTTTTATAATCAACGCAAAAATGATGAAGCCCAGCGTGATTATCTTATTGGAAAGGATTATGAAGGAATTCCTAACCTTAAAATTAAAACTGGCGCTCAGCTTACTCCAGCTAGGAAATTTTTATTGAAGGACACAAGTGATTATTTTCAATATCAGTCAAATAATTTCTTGCCCATGGAATCCTTGGCATATGGCGGATTGGGCTCGGGGTGGGGGCTAGGGTCTTGTGTTTTTTCATCCGCCGAGTTGCTAAAAACGGGGTTGGATGTTGATAAAATGAACGCCGCTTATCAATTAATTATAAATCGTATAGGAGTTACGGATGCCGATGAAGATATACGAAATTATGTACTGAGACATACCACTACCGATCAAGGATTTATAAGGCCAGATACCAATCACCAATTGTTATTAGATAAATACAAAAAACATCGGGCATTTATCAATGGACTAAATGTGTATATGGGTCGGCCAGCCTTAGCTTTGCTACATAAGGCTAAGGATAATAGGTTAGAGGAAGACTATCGTGAATGGGGATTTTATACCGATAAAAGAAAGTCAGCATATAGGCCTTGGATAACGATTGAATATCTAAAGACAAAGCAAAATTTCACTTATTTGGGGAATGTATTTGTACTCAATTTTAAGGACGACTCTAAAATAGAAAGTCAAAATGAGGGTGTGAACGTATATTATAAATTAATGGATGATGAGTCCTCAGCCGTGAAGATGGTGCGTGCTAATCAACTGGTTTTATGTGCAGGCGCGTTGGGATCAGCTAGGATTTTATATCGAAGTGAAGAAAAAAAACCGACTACTAGTTTATTGTGCAATTCTTATTCCTATGTCACTTGTATTCAACCTGCTCTGTTATTCAAGGACACATTGGATGCCCGCACATCGTTTGCTCAATTGTCTATGTTTTATGATCCTGATAATACAAATAGTTCTGCTTCAATGGCTTCTTTGTATAGCTATAGATCCCTTATGTTGTTTAGGACGATAAGCGAAACACCACTCAACTTTAGAGATGCCAATATAATCATGCGCTATCTGGTGCCAGCACTTACAATTGCAGGAATCCATCATCCTGATACAGGTTCTAATACAAGAACAATCGATTGGAAAGCCAGCGAAAATTCAAAATCAGGAGATCAGTTATTAATCAATTTTGAGTTTAATGAACAGGAAAAGGATGAATACAAAGACCGCGAAAAAGTTATGTTTCGTGCCTTGCGCAAGCTTGGGTGTTATCCCATTAAAACAATTAATCCTGGCAATGGTGCAAGTATTCATTATGCAGGCACGATCCCTTTTTCTAAGGAGTTAAAGCCTTTTACCACTAGCTTTACAGGAAAACTCAATAACTATAATCGCGTATATATAGGTGATGGCTCTGGTTTTAACTATTTGCCAGCTAAAGGACTTACTTTATCCCTCATGGCCAATGCACACGTAGTCGCCTCTAATTTAATTGCGGAGAATTATTAAGTATGAATAATATGTCTAAAACAATTTGGATAACTGGAGCATCTGGATTTATAGGGAATAAGTTAGTGGATTATCTTGGACAATCTAATGATAAAATAATTGCACTTGTAAGGCAGCCAGAAAAATATAAAAGCCATTCTGTAAGTAGTAATATCAGTTACCATTCATTCGATCTTCAAGATCCATCACAATGGCTCAATAGTTTGCCTAAGCCTGATTGTATTATACACTGTGCTTACCAACCATTCAATAATACTAATAAAAATGCAAGTGTTGTGAATTATAACGCTACAAAGTCTTTGGTTGAGTATGCAAGAAATAATGGCAAAGCAAGATTCATTTACCTATCAACACAGTCAGCACATTCTGATGCAAAGTCTGTCTATGGCAAGAGCAAACTTGAAATAGAAAATATATTGAATCAACCGAATGAGTATGTTCTAAAATTGGGATTGGTATTGGGCAAAGGACAAGGCCTTTCTACTAAAATAAAAAGCCTATTGCATAAGTCTAAATTTATACCACTTATCGGTGGTGGAAAACAGCCTATACATTATATAGCGGATACTGACCTCCTAAGTATAGTGGACCAAATAGTCAAAAATAGTGATGTAAATAATGTTCAATTATATCATGTCGCTAACCCTAATGCTATAACTATTAAATCACTCTATGAACACATGTCAAAAACTATTGGCAGGTCTAATATTTTCTTAAGTTTGCCTTATTGGATATTTGACATATTGTTTTACTGCTTGGAATTATTGCCTATTAATTTGCCTGTCAATAGAGAGAATTTATTAGGACTAAAGTGCTTGAAATATTTTAATAATGAAGAGCATTCCTACTATCCATACTTGTATAAATCCATAGACGAAATCGAGCTGTAATATTTTTAATATTTAAGTAAGGCATAATCAGTAGCTCAAAATCATAAAATTTTTGGCGATGCCTTACAGGCCCGGGCTATCTGCTACAAGTCCTCGCTCGTGCCTCGC
>CAYZQX010000405.1:0-3952 GCA_964480615.1 uncultured Chitinophagales bacterium
ATTTTCACTTGGTTTTTTTTGTCAAGCTATTTTAGGCATGCACAGGTCGTAAATCTTGAATCGGTAATCATAAATCGCGCTAGCCAATCGTGAATCAATTAAAAGAACCTAAGGACAGAGCCCCAAAAGCGCCGATTACTGTCACTCACTGTGGAGAAAAACTGAATAGGTTTTGGGGCATTTTCCAATCACGAATACTACTTAAAGGAACAATAGGTAAGAGACGATATTTCTCAATTATGATGCGAGCTTATTAACGAAAACATAGCAATTCTTGTGTATATTCTCTGCACTTGCAATTTCAATAATCCTTTGCTACAAAAGATTTCGGAGTTATTGAGCATTCCCAAACAAATCCCATTATTGTGCAGTACAAAAGCAAAAAAAAAGCCGACTAATATTCTAAAATATTAGTCGGCCTTAGTAATACTCTATAGCGTGGTCAGCTGCCTAGTTAGGCTTTAATAACCACTTATTAGGATTAATTATAGGCGGCTATTTTTTTAACTATTTGATCTGCAAAGGCATCTTGTTTTTCTGTTTTTGCCATGCGAACAAACTGGGTAAAGAATTGCATTGTTCTTTCCACATCGCCTTTCGATGCCTTTTGATACATCACCGATTGACTCTTTATAAAGTCGAGTCTTTGACATGAATCATCCACAACTTTTTGAATGAGGTCATTCCCTTTTTCAAAGGCACCAGCATCGTAATACCCACTGATTAATGTGTACATAAAATAATCATATTCCATACCCTTGAAGAATAATTGTTCCTGGCATTTATCAAGTGCTTTAACTGCTTCCTCTTTCTTGCCTTCTCTTATGAGTTGATCGGCTAATTCCACATATACATTTCTAAAATTATAAAGCATACGCTTCACATCTGAGCTGAGGAAAACATCGGGGTTATTGGCATTACCAAACTTAAATTTCTCCAAGTTTTGAGCAAGCACTTTAGTTTGTGCTCTTCCTACAAGTGCGGAGGCCTGTTTTTCGATTGGTATAGGGACTAATCGATAGGCAAGTCCTTCAAGTTGGAAAAACTGTTGAAGACCGAGATAGGCATTTCTTTCAACCGATATGGCAAAATAAATAGGTCGGTTCCAATCATTAGCTGCAATGATATCTAGGACCATTAAATCATTTTTCAGCAAGCTACCACGAGGCATAGTCCATTCCATAAGTGGTGTTATGAGCTCAGCATCTTCAGGTTGTACAGTGCCATTTTTAAGTACTTTCACGGTATCAACTGATAGGCTAAACTTTTTAGTGGGATAATAAAAATATTTTTCGCCATCAGGGGAAGATACACCATTTTTATCATCCCCTATAAATGCCATGATTTGTTTTAGGTCGATGTATCTGTCGGCTGGCGCAATATTAGGATTATCTCTATGTATGACTTGGTCGCGCAAGGTTCCACGATAATCACTTGGATCAAAAGTCATAGGTACTGGATCCGCATCTTTTTGCTTAAATTTCAATTGATCGATATACCAATCCACGCCTAATAAGCTGAGGTTCACTACACGCACATCGGGTCTTATATTTTCAACTTCCTGTGCATACCACAATGGATAGGTGTCATTATCCCCTTGTGTAAATATAATGGCATTAGGCGCACAGCTATTCAAGTAATTAGCGGCAAAATCACGTGCTGCTGGCCTGTTGCTGCGATCGTGATCATCCCAGCCCTGAAAGCCCATTAGAATAGGAGCAATGGATGCAATCAGCAAGGAAGCAAGCACACCCGGTGTGCCACTGATAAATTTGCGAATCAACTGATAGATGCTTATAACACCTAATCCCAGCCATATACAGAATGCCCAAAAAGAAGCTGCAAATATGTAATCGCGCTCGCGAGGCTCAATAGGTGGTGAATTACCATAGATAATAATGGCTAATCCTGTACAGAAAAACAGCAAGGTAACTACTATCCAATGTTTCTTGTCATTTTTTAATTGATAGATAAAACCCATTAATCCAAGAATTAGCGGTAAGAAGAAAAAGGTGTTTCTGCTAGGAATATCCTTTAAAAAACTGGGTAGTTTTTCTTGGTTTACCAAGAGCATGCTATCAATAGAATTAATCCCTGATATCCAATTGCCGTTTTCATAATCGCCTTTTCCATATCCCTGCTCATCATTCTGACGACCTACAAAATTCCAGAACAGATAGCGCATATACATGTGCCCAATCTGGTAATTAAAGAAGAACCTCAGATTGTCAATAAATCCTGGTGTTTGTCCCTTGCGCAGATCCAACCAACGCTCATAGTCTTCTACAAACTTAGAGTCATATATCCTAGGAAATAATTTTTTTGGGGCATTGCCAAAATCATAATCAGCCTTAGTGCCTACCTTATCGTATTTCGTTTTTCCTTTAGAATACTTATCACCTAATATCTTCATCCCTACTGGTTCTACATCATAGTAATAGCCCGTAAGGAATGGTCTAGATCCATACTGTTCCCTATGTAAGTAAGATGAAAGAGCTACTATATCTTTAGGCGCATTCATATTGATATCAGTTCCCGCTTTAGATCTAATAACGATGGCTGAGATGGTGGAAAATCCTATGGCGACAAATGCAAAACCCCACAACACATTATTGAGTGCAATCGTATTTCTCTTAGCCAATAAATAAATCATAGCACCTATAGCACCTACAATAATTATACGTGATACCATGGATGCTCCACCTGGTGGGGCAATAAACCATACAATAGTCAGCAAGCCTATAGCACCTATTCCAAGTGGCTTGGCCCAGCGTGGGGGATTAGCACTTGTAGCAATTAATGCAGCTACTAATGCCAATATGCCCAATACTGAAGTAAAGATCACCCCGCTAGAAAATGGCATGCCGAAATCATTCACCATCAGCAATTCTATATTAGCCATTACATCCACAATACCTGTGATAATGCCATTCAAGAACAAAAGCAATATAACACCTGACACTGCTAGTGTCATAAATATCCCCTTCATACTAGGCTTAAACCTATTGAAGTAATAGACAAATGCAAGCGCGGGGATACACAATAAATTAAGCCAATGGATGAATATGCTACATCCCATTAAGAATGTTATAAGTACGAGGTAACGATCAGCATAAGGTTCATCGCTATGCGCATCCCACTTACATATTAACCAAAAAACAATGGCCGTAACTAACAGAGACATGGAATAAACCTCAGCCTCTACCGCACTAAACCATATACTATCTACAAAGGTACCTGAAAGCGCAGCTATAAGACCAGCACTTAAAAATAACCATACCGTAGTGTTATCCCATTCATTCGACTTTGTAACGACTAATCGTCGAGCCATATAAGTCGTAACCCAAAACAAGAAAGTCATCGCCAATCCAGAACAAAGCGCCGACATAAAATTCATAGCTACGGATACTGTTTCCGGACTTGGAGCAAATAAGGTAAATACTCTAGCGATCATCAAAAATAATGGAGCACCAGGTGGGTGTACTACAAACTGTTTTTGCGCTGATGCTATAAACTCACCACAATCCCATAAACTGGCACTGGATTCCATTGTAAGGGCATATACTATAGTGGCAAAAATGCCAACAGACCAACCAAGTATATTATTTAGCCTTTGAAAATTATGCATTTATCAATTATTTAAAGGTCAAAAGTACAAAATAAGTATAGCAAACCACCTAGCAGTTTTTTAATTTTCCAGTTAAAAATCATAAAAATAATAAAGATTTTTCCCAAGAGTACCACCCATTCAGGGTAGTTGCTCATTATTCTTGCCCATTTTCTGGCATTTTTCGATATTTTTTTTAAAAAAAACGAAATCAATCTTTTGTGATTTAAAAAACTAAATTATCTTTGCAGCCGTTTTTGACCCGTGGTGTAACGGTAGCACTACAGATTTTGGTTCTGTCTGTTAAGGTTCGAATCCTTACGGGTCAACTAACCCAAAGCCCTT
>CAYZQX010000406.1:0-3920 GCA_964480615.1 uncultured Chitinophagales bacterium
TCCTCTTTTCATCAGGTGGCTGACTTCATCATCCACTCACCTCATTCCGGGCTTAATTGCGAACTTACTATTTTATTATTTGCAACAAGAACCTGCGCTACCACTTGATTGCTTTTTGCTATCCTTAAGACATTAAATTCTGTTTCAATATTACATTGCTTCAAATTACAGAATCATCTATTAAAAAACGAAAAGCTATACATCAATGGGCAATCACAAGTTTATGCACTCTTTCGCTATTTGATAACCTACAATAATAAAAGCCACTAGCCATATTTCCTAGTGGAATTATTTCTTCATAGTTATCCCCTAACATTTGTTCCAAAACCGATTGACCTGAATAATTATAAATAACAAATTGATCATTTGCCGAGGGATTAGCTCTTTTAAGAATCAATTCATTATCAGCAGGATTAGGATTAATAAAATACTCATTGGCCATCAATGAATTGTAAAACACTGAATCTAAGACTATAACTTTGTATTCAAGCTGATGAAAACAATCTTCAGCAATATCCGTATTATAAACATTCACTTCTAATTCATATACACCCGGCTCTGTATAAGTGTGGGAAGGCGTTTGCACTTCTTCAAGTCCACCATCACCAAACTCCCATACCCAGTAGCCGATATTATTAGAAACATTGGTAAATGTGTAAGGTGTATTAACGGCTAGAATAATTTCAGAATCCATCACGAATTCAAGTACATCTATTTGTTTTGTAATCGTATCACAATTAGTAGTGGTACAGGTAACAAGCGAAAGATCGATATTCCCTGGTGGCAAATTAATATTTTCAAGATCTCTTGTTGTAGCAATGACCTCATTATTAAATATCCATTGATAAGTAGTTGCAGGATCAAGTATGAAATTGGAAGTATTTACTATGCTATAATTACAATCTTTACATAAGCAACTTTTAGTATTGATAAAATCAGCTTTAGAAGAATGTAAATTCGAGTACAATGTAACTTTATTATCAAAAAGTGAAGCAGAAAGCACATCATGATCACCATCTCCATCGAGGTCGCTAGCATAGACCAATCGACCATAATCAACTTGTGTACTGATGATAATTTGCACTCCAAAATTTCCATTTCCCTCATTTTCATACCAAGCGATTTTATCATCATTTTCTGATGCAGAAAGCACATCTTGATCCCCATCTCCATCGAGGTCGGAAGCAAATACTGAATAAGCACCATCAGCTTCTGCAGTAATGATACTTTGTCCACCAAAATTTCCGTTTCCCTCATTTACATACCAAGCGATTTTATCATCTACCAATGATGCAGAAAGCACATCTTGATCCCCATCCCCATCGAGATCATTAGCATAGACTGACCAAACACCATCAGCTTGGGTACTGATAATATTTTGCCCTCCAAAATTTCCACTTCCCACATTTTCATACCAAGCGATTTTAGAATCATTAGTTGATGCAGAAAGCACATCTTGATCTCCATCTCCATCGAAGTCGGTGGCAAATATTGATCTAGCACCATTTGCTTGTGTACTGATGATTTTTTGCAATCCAAAAAAACCCAACCCATTATTTTTATACCAAGCTATTTTATCATCATTTTCTGATGCAGAAAGCACATCTTGATCTCCATCTCCATCGAGATCGGTGGCATAGACTGAGAGAGCAAAATCAGCTTGGGTACTTATGCTAATTTGCCCACCAAAAACTCCATATCCATCATTTTCATACCAAGCGATTTTATCATCTCCTACTGATGCAGAAAGCACATCTTGATCCCCATCTCCATCGAGGTCTGTGGCATAGACCGAGCTAGCACCATTTGCTTGTGTGCTGATAATGTTTTGTTCACCGAAATTCCCATTTCCCTCATTTCCATACCAAGCGATTTTATCATCAATTCCCGAAGCAGAAAGGACATCTTGATCCCCATCACCATCGAGGTCGGCGGCAAAAACTGAACTAGCATATTCCGAAGTAAAAGTAATTTCTATTTGAGGGCCGAAGAGATCGGGCTGGGCTGATAATGTAATTTGTAATGATAAGAAAAATACTAGTAAAACTTGTTTCATAATATTTGGTTTAGCAGTTTGATAAGTGCAATATTCTTTTACGTCAAAAATTATTGATAGAGTAAATTTAGGTAAAATATTCCAAACAAAATAAAAATTCCTTCTTCACCTAGATTATTTCATTCAGGGGCTTACCCTTCGGGTCGGGCTATTTCTGGCTTATTGATTGCGTTTGGCGAGACAGAATCTGCACCGCATCTTTTTATAGTTCCGCTTTGCTTCACTATATCGTAATGGTGGTTTGATTGCTTGCTATTATTTGACTTTTAATGGTAGCAAGAACCTTCGCCTACGCTTGGTTTAATCTACAAGTCCTCATTTCGTCAGGTGGCTGACTTCATCATCCACCCACCTCATTCCGGGCTTACTTGCGAACTTACTATTTTATTATTGACAACAAGAACCGGAGCTATCGCTTGGTTGCTCGTTGCTATCGCTAAGCCATTTAATTCGGTTTCAAGATTACATTGCCTTAAACTACAGAATCACCTACTAAAAAGATATAAGCTACACATCAATGCGAAACCACAATCTTTTGCACAACCTCACTGTTCGATAATTTACAAAAATAAATGCCATCCGCTAAATCTCCTACAGGAATGGCGACATTCGCTCCTCCTTTAATCTCCTTGGTTATGAGTACTTGTCCTAGCAGGGGATAAAGCACAAATGCAGCATCTGAGGCCTGATTCTTGTTCGCGACATACAAATACTCATCAGCGGGATTCGGATGGACAATGAGGCTGTTTGAGGGCAATTCATCAAGTCCAGCTGGCCAGTCCACCACTGTGACCATATACTCTAACTGATGAAAACAATTTTCAGCAATATCCGTATTATAAACATTCACTTCCAATTCATATACGCCTGGCTCAGTATAAGTGTAGGTAGGTATTTGTACCTCTGCTATCCCACCATCACCAAACTCCCATACCCAGTAGCCGATATGATTCGATACATTTGTAAATGTATAAGGCACATTGGATTGCAATAAAGGAATTGTATCTAAGTCAAATTGCAATACATCAATTTCCTTTGTTATGGAGTTACAAGAAGCAGGAGTACAGGAAATAAGTGTAAGATCATTTGTTCCATTTGGAAAATCATAATTTTCGAGATCTTTCGTCGTGGCAATGACTTCATTATTAAATATCCATTGAAAATTAGAAGTAGCTAACTCCATAAAATCAGATTGGTTTACTATCCGAAAATCAAAACCTTTTAATATACATTTATCAAGCACAAAATTGGATTCAGCCCATTGCAAATTTTCATGCCAAGCGATTTTATCATCATGGTACGATGCACAAAGCACATCTTGATCTCCATCTCCATCGAGGTCGGTGGCATAGACTGTATTAGCCCCATCAGCTTGGGTATTAATACTATTTTGCCTACCATAATATCCATTTCCCTCATTTTCATACCATGCGATTTTATCATCATTGCCTGATGCAGAAATTACATCTTGATCCCCATCCCCATCGAGGTCGGAAGCAAACACTGAATAAGCACCATCAGCTTCTGTAGTAATGATATTTTGTCCACCAAAATTCCCATTTCCATCATTTTCATACCAAGCAATTTTATCATCATTGATTGATGCAGATAAAACATCTTGATCCCCATCGTCATCGAGGTCGGTGGCATGGACTGATTCAGCCTGATCAGCTTGGGTACTGATGATAATTTGATCTCCAAAATTTCCATCACCTTCATTTTCATACCAAGCGATTTTATTATCTCCATAAGATGCAGAAATTACATCTTGATCCCCATCTCCATCGAGGTCACTTGCATAGACTGAGCTAGCACCATTCGTAGTACCAGTAATTTCTATTTCTGGGCCGAAGAGATTGGGCTG
>CAYZQX010000407.1:0-3900 GCA_964480615.1 uncultured Chitinophagales bacterium
CAACAAGAACCTGCGCTATCGCTTGGTTTGCTGCGATCCCTATCGCAAATACAACAAAACTTTCAAAACAAGAAGCCTCTTATTTCTATTAAGCAGTACGAGAGTCCATTGCAGAAGATCTATACGGCTTGTTGCTCATCGTAATTTGTTATCAGAAAGGTCTAATAATTTTATATTTATTCGCAGAATAAGGCCTTAGATTATCGAAAATAAAATTTAATATCACCCAAAAAAAATGAGCATTAAAATACTATCTCATTTCGATTTTAATCAATAATGTCCTTGTGCTCATCGGAACTCATCACGAAGCCTACCTTTTCAACCCTACCAATCATTGATTGATTTAATTTCTGTCCTACGGTAATGGTTTTTTCCGCTTCATAAGCAGGCATAATGCTATCGTTATCCATACTAGCTATAAATGTTGATTCTAAAAATTCGCTAAAAATAGAATCTGTAAGCACATTGGTTTTAATATCAGGATACAAGAAATTAAGCTGTCTTACACCTTCGATATAAAAATGATTTTCAAAGTTCACATACATTCTTGCTATAAGATAGCCTTCATCATATACCCTCCTGTATTTAATAGAGTCAGCAAGAAAATTATAAACCATCAAAGCTCCAAAATATTTACGTCTAGGATCCTCTAGTATATAATCATTATTGGTTAGAATATGATTTTCAGGAAAGGTAACAGCATTTGAATGCATGGAAAATACCACTAGATCACCACTTAGCTTTACGTGAAATTCAAACTGTCCTATCTCATCATATTTTACTTCGACGGTTCGATCGAGTCCTGTAATTTTATCTGTTAAATCCTCGACCAGTATATTAGCAGTATCTTTCATCTTTCCAAAAAATTGAAGCATATTGCGATATACTCTTTGTTTCACACAGGCTTTCTCATTTAGCAAGTTCACAACCTGACTTAATTTCTTTGGATCAATGTTCATTATAACAAATTAAAAAAATTAAAAAATTAAAATCCATTTATACAATACATCTTATAGGCTTATCTACAAGTATGTGTCCAAACAATACACATATTGCACTGTTATATTGCTGAAAAATTAGGCAATAGATGAGGGAATTTGAATTTCAGCATATAATATCCGACACCTATAAATGTGGCTAGAATGACACCTTGCATTGCATAATCTCGCTTCTGTCTTACAAATATCTGAAAGGGAAGCATATTGCAAAAAATCGCAAGCATTACTATCAACTGTTCACTGAATCCTTCAGGCATAAAGCTTACCAGCCTAGGAATCAAGGTATCAATTCCTTTAAATACAAAATACATTACAGCAGGCAAACATAAGCCAACTAATATGCCATTGGTCCAAGTATCTTGTCTATCCTTCCTCATCTATTATTTCCAATTATTGTTTAACAATTCCAGGTCTTTATAAGCAGTGAGATCATATTGTACAGGTACAACTGAGACATAACCGTTTTCCAATGCGGCAACATCAGTGTCTTGCCCTAAGTCCATATTTACAAACTTACCAGTCAACCAAAAATACTTTCTACCTACAGGGTCTTTTCTTTCATCGAATTCTTCAACCCATTTCGCATTTGCTTGCCTACAAATTTTATATCCCTTAATATCTTCGAGTGGCAATTCGGGCACGTTGACATTGAGCAATTTACTATTAGGAAAACCATAATCAAAACATTTCTTAATTACTAATCTCGCATAGTGTTTTGCAGCTTCCATATCTCCATCAGGATCATAATTAAGACTTGATACACCGATTGCTTGAATGCCCTCGATAGCAGCCTCCATAGCTGCTGACATCGTTCCTGAATAAATTACATTAATAGCTACATTAGAACCATGATTAATCCCTGATAAGCATAGATCAGGCTTACGATGCAAGACCTTATCCACAGCGAGTTTCACACAATCAACCGGCGTACCAGAAGTGGAATATGACTCTACACCACTAAATATTTCAACCCGATGCATACGCAATGGCTTAGAGATGGTAATTGCATGTCCCATAGCAGATTGTGGTTGATCTGGCGCTACTACTACTACCCTTCCAAATTCCTTTGCCACTTCTATAAGCGCTGCTATGCCTTTACTGGTTATGCCATCATCATTTGTAACTAAAATTACCTTGTCTTCCATGCTAATAATATTGCCATAAAGATAGGCATTTTCATAATATTCAATTTTTTTCCATATTGCTTATTACCTAATAAATGTGTATAATCATTATTTTTAATAATAAATAACAAAAATAAGTTTTTTATATCTATCCAATCTATTATCAGAAGTTTGTCATCTCACACAGTATTTTCTGTATTTGAACTAATGTATCCTATCTCTAAATGGTCCTCAATCATTTGTTAAAAGACTAAACTCAAAAACTGTAAAGAAATGGCAAATAGCCTACTCTAGGAGCACAAACGGATAATTATGTAATGCAATAAATTACTGAATTCTGCTTTGGGTATTAATGTAGAATTAATACAAAGCTTATAAGCATTGCTGTCATCAAAGAATGTATTTCTGTATTTGCGATAGGGATGCGGAATGGTTTAGTCTTGTGCGCTGACTCCCTACAAGAATGTGATTGATATGTAGAATGTAATGTCTCGATTCAACTCGATGTATTTAGGGGAAACAAAGGAGTCAGCGGACAAGACCGAAGCGAAGCGGAGCCTGGAGCAGCCCGGGCCTTTAGGCATCGCCATCAACTTTAATATTGTTATACAAGTAATAAAAATAGGGTTTTTATTTCATCAACTAGTTTAGTTAATTCAGATGAATACATTTCATCCTTAGGATGTAAGCAATTGCATATAAAGCGATTATGAGTAAGCGACAAATTTCCTATAAGAAGTCATTATTTAGTTCTGGATAAGGATTGTTATATTTACCCAGCTATTTTCTATGATCATTAAAGCGATGCCAAGGATGGAGAATTCATTCCTAAATAAAATAACAAAACCTACACTAATTGTAGATGATATAATATGTAAGGAAAATATTATGACGATGGTGGCAAAAGCAAACAAAGAAAATATAAGTTTCAGGCCTCATTTTAAGACACATCAATGTGCAGATATCGGAGAATGGTTTCGTGAAGTTGGAGTTACTAAAATTAATGTATCCTCTATAGATATGGCAATGTATTTTGCTAACCATGGATGGAAAGATATATGTATCGCTATACCAGTAAACATATTAGAGCTGAGCAAACTAGATCTTTTTGAATCAGATGTAAAGATTGGTATGTTAGTAGCTGAAGAAACTGCCATAAAAAATATTCAACATTCAAATATTAATCGAACAGTAGATTTGTATATTAAAATTGATACAGGCTATCATAGGACTGGCATATATTATAAGGATACTGCAACTATTAATCGAATCATAGAATCCATTACAGCACACAAAAAAACAATTTTCAAAGGCTATATAAGTCATGCTGGACACAGCTATAAAGCGAAGGGTATAGAAGAAATAGCTACTATACACAATCAACAACTGGCAGCCCATCAATCCTTGCAAAAACTAACAACTATCGCAGATTTAACCTACTCAATAGGCGACACTCCTACTTGTAGTACGATGAATAATTATGAAGGGATTACTGAAATAAGACCGGGCAATTTTGTTTTTTATGATCTTATGCAATGGACTATAGGAAGTTGTAAGATTAGTCAGATAGGCTTGTCAATATTATGTCCAGTGATCGCGATTAACCAAGATCGCAAAGAGGTTGTGATACATGGGGGTGCTGTACATTTTGCCAAAGATTTTGTAATTTATAATAATCAAAAATGTTTTGGATTTGTATATGAGGTATCCAATGAGCGACCTGCTGAAGACTCTAAATTAGGCATCCTAACCTCGCTTTCACAAGAACACGGGATTAT
>CAYZQX010000408.1:0-3870 GCA_964480615.1 uncultured Chitinophagales bacterium
CAAGCATTTAATCGGATTTTTTAATAAATTCCGTAACTTTTTTTCGGGGTTAGGGATTAAATAGTAAGTCCTAGTATAAAAATGCTAATTTTCTTTTAGTTAAAAGTTAATATTGAAGCCCATATATCTGTAAATATGATATATGAAATTAGATATTATTGTAATTTATGAATATTTGTTATAAATTTTAAGATTTATTGCTTAATATTGTGTATTCTATTTACTAAAATTTATTTACTATGAAACAGATTTTTTGGCTTAGCCTTTGTTTTTTGGCTTATTTCGATAAAATAACCCTTAGGGATGGAAAATTATTAATATACAAGGAACAAAAATAATTGCATGAAATTACCTCATTTTTTATTATTGTTAATCAGTTGTATTGCTCTGGGTCAAGAACCGAATTTCCAACTATTGAATAGGGCTATTACAGTGGAGGATCCCGATATTTATAATTCCATAATTTTAGGAGCGAGGGAATACAACCAAGATATTTATTTTGTAGGCCAAACTGGAGTGTATAGCCAATTTATTGACTCATTTATAGGGAAAATAAATAGTTTAGGAGAATTTCAATGGTTGACATTTATCGATGAAAGTCCAATAGGTAATAATATATATAAAAATAATCAATTAACCATTGATGAAGAGGGCAATATACTTTGTATATATACCAAATGGAATGGAACTAATGGTATCGGCATTGACAATGCCGATTATGTATTAGTAAAACTAAATACAGCCGGTGAAATCTTATGGTCATATAGAAGTGTGAATACCATATTGGAAATTAATCCGCTTATTAGTTTGTTACCTGATGGGAATTACCTTACAGTATCGAATACACAGGTAGCGAGTGCAATAACAGATATCCAAATAGAAAAATTAAATCCATCTGGTGAGGTCTTGTGGAGTTCCACAAATTTTGTAGATGGAGATTATTATTTATCTGCAAGGACAGCCATCGCCCAGCCCAATGGCGATTTATACATAGGGGGTAGTTATTGTTACAATGTGCCCAATATCATACTCGATACCATTATCATTAACTACACCTATACTTGCGATACATACTTGCTAAAAACGGATTCTATGGGTAATAAATTATGGGATCGACGATACGATGTAGCAGATGAAAACGGTTATGGTTTTTTTCACGCAGTTAACGATACCACTTTGTTGCTTTCCACCTTAATGAGAAATATTGATTATTTTTTGCCATTGGGCCAATTAGATTATCCATACCTAGCCACTTATGATTCCACAGGTACCCTGATTAATGAGCGTAGTTATTACATGGATCCAGTAACAGGAGGTAATCCTGCTTTACTTTCAGTAGTAATAGATACCAGTATAAACTCCATGTATGGGGTAACAAGTAAATTTGAAGTTAACCCAGGTCATCCTGCTAAGGCTTGGTTATGGAAGGTAGATATTGCTACATTAGATACATTATGGACAAAAACCATCATTGCAGATCCTGAAATATATACAGAATTTCACGATATACAGCTCACTTGCGATGGGGGCTTATTAGGAGCTGCCTCTACTGATCCACCGAATGATGTACCTAATCCATTGCCACAAATAGGCTGGGTGTGCAAGATGGGTCCTAATGGGGAATGTTGCGATGGCTGGGATTGTATGGATAGTATCTATATATCTAATTTAGCAGGCACTTGCTCAGCTCAAGACACTATAAGTTCGCTAGTTGAGGAGTTGCTGGGGTTGAAAATTGATTTTAAGGTCTATCCCAACCTCATAAATCGAGGAAGTTCTGTAGCCTATAGTTTGAGCCAGCCCGTACTGAGCAACTTGGTATGGTCCTTATATGACGTTAATGGTCTGGTGCATAGATCCGTGCGCATCCCAGCTAACCAAACCAGTGGAATCATCACCCTGTATTACCAACCTTCAGGAATTTATTTTTGGACATTGAGCAATGGCAATCAAAAATTGGCGAATGGTCAATTAATTGTGGAATAACTAAGCACTTCTAAGTTTTCAATAGCTGGGGAGCTTTATATTATTAACCATTTCAATTCACCATCATTACAACTGGCCTCTTGAAAGTTTTTTATCAATAGATGGATTATATAAAAAGAGCTTGCTTTAAATTGCAAGCTTTTTTTTTTGGGATGCAATTATACCCTTATTGTATATGTCCGGAATTTGCTAAATCAAATACTAGATCGAACGATCCTATAACCGCCTGATTAAGGTGATTTAGATCCGCCGTAAAAATTCTGTTATTGACGGCTGTAATAGCGATAGGGATGCGGAATGGTTTAGTCTTATTCGCTGACTCCCTTTATCATTGTGATAGATAAAGAAGTTTAACTTGCTCTAGTGCGGTCATTTTGATAAGATAAGGAGGGAGGCTGCGAACAAGACCGAAAACAAATCGAGCTTGCGAAGATTCTGGCGGCCATTGAAATAAAATAAATGCCAGTAAGTGTAGCCTGGAGCAGCCCGGGCCGCAGGCATCGCCATAATCGCCTCTTTTTGTATTATTGTTGTAAGGATAGACGTTTATCACTAACATGGGGTCAGGCATATTATCTGGGGATTATGAGAAAAAATAGCGTTATATGTGTATTCAAAGTTGCCTATCTTCACTCAATACCTAGTGCTAAGTTGCGTGTCCTCACGCAACTTCGAAGCCAAGCCAATTTGCCTGACCCCTAGCATATGTCCTTGAATTTTTTAATAGTCCATTAATTGTGTTCGGGCTAAGTATATAGTATATTTATTACTGATTTTTTCAGAGTGTAAAATTATTTTTTTACAAACTTGAGCGAGCTTGTTCGATTCGCGCAGCAGTTTATTATTGACCTAGTGCTAAGTTGCGTGTCCTCACGCAACTTCGAAGCCAAGCCAATTTGCCTGACCCCTAACATATGTCCTTGATTTTTTTAATAGTACATTAATTATGTTCGGGCTAAGTATTTAGTATATTTAGTACTGATTTTTTCAGAGTGTAAAATTAGTTTTTTGCAAAGTTGAGCGAGCTTGTTCGATTCGCGCAGCAGTTTATTATTGAACTTAAAATTTTTAAAATTGATTGAAATTAAAACCTTCCTAGTACGCAGTCTAATTTCTTTGCTACCTTTGCAAACCTTTTTACTTAAATATGGCCTGGTTTAAACGCAATAAACAAGGGATTACGACGGAAACTTCCGAGAAAATGGAAACTCCGGATGGGGTGTGGTTTAAATGCGAGAAATGCAAAAAGACACAACCCTCAGTAAACCTGATCCAAGATGGATATGTATGTCCTGAATGTGACCATCATTTACGCATAGGCTCATTGGAATATTTTTCTATTTTATACGATGAGTCGCCAGTTGAGCTTTTTGGCGGATTAATTGCGAAGGATGTTTTGGGCTTTACGGATCTAAAAAACTATTCAGATAGGTTGGTTGATTCAAGGGCAAAATCCAAGCTCAATGATGCTATGAAAGCTGCAATCGGAACGGTCAATGGACACAAGCTGGTAACAGCATGCATGGACTTTGAGTTCATAGGTGGTTCTATGGGAGTGGTAGTAGGTGAAAAAATTAGCCGCTGTATCGACAAAGCAATAGAGGAAAAATGCGGGCTGCTGATCATCAGTAAGTCAGGCGGCGCACGGATGATGGAATCGGGATTCAGCCTTATGCAAATGGCCAAAACATCGGCTAAGCTCACCCTTATTGCCAAGGCTAAATTGCCCTATATAAGTCTACTGACTGACCCCACTACAGGTGGTGTGACGGCCTCCTTTGCGATGCTAGGGGATATAATCCTAGCTGAGCCAAAATCGCTTATAGGGTTTGCAGGCCCTAGAGTAATCAAAGAAACCATAAAGAAAAATTTGCCTGAGGGCTT
>CAYZQX010000409.1:0-3864 GCA_964480615.1 uncultured Chitinophagales bacterium
TGATGTTAGTGGCGCCACACTACCTGGAGCTGTTAATCAATATGTTCTTACAGGACTTCCTACTTGTACAGCAGGAAGTTTTAGAATTTTTGGCCTTAAATTTTATAGAGGTTCACTATATGTAGGCGGTGTATGTACAGGTGGAGAACCTGATGGAGTTGATCAAGATGCTTATGTATTGAAATATGATCCTACTAACATTGATGCTGGTTATACCATCGCACTACAATTCGCGTTGGATTATGAAAGAGAAGGGTCTGGTGGAAATGGACCGACTAATTGGCAGCCATGGTCATATACTTGGAATACAGATTTTCAAAACCAAAACTGGCGTAATCCTGAACCAATCGTGTCAAGTATAGACTTTACCATCGATGAGTCAATGGTTGTATCATTAATGGATCGCCATGGTCACCAAGTGGGGTTCAAGAATTATTTTGCTATTTCTACACCTCAGTCAATCGCTGATGAACAAGGCCTTTCAATGGGTGATATACACAAGGCTTGTTATGATGCGATAGCAGGTACCTGGACAATCGAAGGTGGAACTTGCCTGGTAAATGATCCAGCATTATTTAGTGGACAATCATCTACCGATGGGCCTTCTGGTACTGGAGAGTTTTACTATGGCGACTTTTACTCTGATAATGGAACAAGTATTGCACATGAAGAAGTTACAATAGGTAGTACTGCCATACTCAAAGGTACTGACGATGTTATCTCAACTACATTTGATCCTGTAGCTCCAAGTGGATTTCAAACTCAGGGTATTCAAAGATATAGCAGTATTACTGGAGAATTAATCGATGCTTATCGTATTATTAGTAATCAAGAAGTTGAAACATTTGGTAAGGCTAGTGGACTTGGTGATATTGAGCTAATATGCAATCTTCCACCACTTGAAATAGGAAATAGAATATGGGTTGATACTGATGAGGATGGCGTTCAGGATCCTGATGAGTTGCCATTAGCAGGTGTCACAGTTGAACTTTATGCTGCGGATGGCACTACACTTTTAGGGACTGCTTCAACAGGTGCGGATGGTACTTGGTATTTTAATAATACCAATGTTACACTAGGTGGAGCTAATGGTCTATTACCTAATACAGATTATATCATTAAAGTTGGAAGTAGCGATTGGTCTGGTGGTGTGGGAATTGCCGAACTAGCAGATTATAGTCTTACCACAACTGATGCAGGTGGTGCTGGTCAGCCTGATGTGCGTGATAATGATGCACTTCTAGTAAGTGGTAGCCCTACAATTAGTTATACTACAGGCTATTATGGTGAAAATGATCATACCCTTGATATGGGATTCAAATTAGCTGCTTGCATACCTCCTACTGAACCTGTTATAGGAGTTACCAATACCGCATGTCCTACAGGAACTGGCAGCTTTGATATTATTACTCCTTGTGCCGCTGGATCAACTATCGAGTGGAGTGTGGATGGGGGCACCACCTGGTCTCCTACGGCTCCAACTTATGGTGTTGGCGTGACTGCTATCGCAAGATGCGCAACGGATACAGATATAACTTGTGTGAGTGTTAATTCTAATAGTGTTACAACTACGCCTACTACCCCTCCTAATTGCGATGATAACGATGTGTGTACGACTGATACTTATGACACAGCTACTTGTACTTGTTCTAATGTTGCCATTCCTAATTGTGGTGTAACACCTTGTTCTATCTCCATAACAGCAGCAGGCCCTACAACCGCTGGATGTGATCCTGCAACTAATAAATATGTTATGCAAGTTTTAATATCTTATACAGGCTTAGCAAGTGGCGATGCTGTGTTGATCAATGGTCAGTCAGTTGTAGTTGATGGTAGTGGCGCTCAAGCCTTTACATTGCCTATTACATTCGATTCGGATGGATTAGCCGAACTTGTAACAGCTGTCTCAGCGACTGATCCTACTTGTTTGGATGCTGATGGATTCAGCTTTACAGCACCAGCACCTTGTACTGCGCCTACTAATCCTTGCGAATCCCCTGCTTGTAATCCTGTTCCTACTTATGATGTGTGCGACAATGCGAGCAACTCACAAACACTCATTGCAGATCCATTACTTACTAACGTATTGTGGTTCAATAGTGCTGGTACACAAGTAGGTACTGGTAATTCATTTATAGTTGATTCAAATACAGCAGGTATGGAAGATGGCAGTGAATGTTTTTATTCTTCAGCATCTGACGCAGGTGCTTGCGGCGCATTAAGTTGTTGTCCTGTGATCATACAGTCACAGGTTTGCTGCCCTGTGCCTAATTGTTGGAATATTACAGTTACTCCTAATAACTAGTAAAATACAAGATTAGCAGTAAGAGTAGTCATTAAATATTAATGTGACAAAGCCTTCTCAATATTATTGGGAAGGCTTTTTTGATATATTTTAGTTTGTAATTGTTGATTCATTAACAAAAGTTGGCGGGCTATTTCTATCGAAATAGCAATAGCAGCTTTGTGTATATAAGGCTTGCCCAGTAATTCCGAAATCTTAAATTATAAGGGACTTTATAAACTATAAGTGTAATTGATTTTCACAGAATATTACAGGTTTCCGTAAATAAGCTTGCATAATATATATACAAGGTCTTCTCTTACACGGGGCTCTTTCAAGTTGTATTCGCGATAGGGATGCGGAATGGTTTAGTCTTATTCACTGACTCCCATCACTGATGACTTAGGTAAACAGCACAAGTATAAACAACAGATTATATATAGAGTAATAAATAAGGAGTCAGTGAATGAGACCGAAACGAAGTGTAGCCTGGAGCAGCCCGGGCCGCAGGCATCGCCAAAATCGCATGCTTATGAGTTATATAGAAAGTCCTAATTGTAGCATTTCGGGAATTATAAGAGGGTACAATGGAGCTATGAGAACTGTACAATAAATTTGAAAAAAAACTTTACAGCTTTTTGCTGCTAAAGACAATTTGATGGAAAAACTCAATTATGTCATAATATGCCATTAATTCGGCAACAAAAATGAATAAAAATTTATAATTATAAAGTTTGGCAACATTATTGTTTATAAACATAAAGAAAAGTTTATAATATATAGTAATTAGCTAATTAATATTCAGTATGAAAAAAAATATTTACCTTATTTGCTTATTGGCAAGTTTTTCCTTAATGGGCCAAGTAAGTGGGATTGTATTCCGAGATTTTAACCTTAACGGTATCAAGGATAATATTGTAGGATACAACGAACCGCCGCTGGGAGGAATTACTATAACGGTGTATGATTCCAATGGGATACAAGTAGGCAGCATGGAAAGTGCTATAGATGGATCCTATCTTTTTTCAGGATTGGTGTTTCCTGTACGTGTGGAGTTTAGTGGCTATGCCATAGGTGATCATTCCAGTGTTTATGGTACTGGTAGCCAATCAAGCGTCCAATTTTATAATGCGCCTACAATTACTGCTCATTTTGGGGTAAATTATCCTTCTGATTACTGCCATACTCAGGACCCGAAAATGGTTACAACAAGATTTGTAAATGGGAATACAAGTGCCACTGGGGTGGGAGAAACTGGCACTTTTGATGCCTTACTGGGATATAATTACAGTTCATCAGGAACTACACTTTTGCCTAATAGTGATGCAACAGCTGTAGAAGTGGGATCTGTATGGGGAATTGCGTATAACAGGACTACAAAAAAAGCATTCACAAGTGCATTTATCAAGAGGCATATGGGATTAGGTCCATTAGGTATAGGCGGTATATATGTAGCTGATTACAGCGGTGGCAGCGATCCAGTTATTAGTCCATTTATGAATGTAGATGGTTTGGCTGGCATTGATGTAGGTTCAATAGGTACGAATACGGATAGAAACTTGTCTAACAATCCACAATTG
>CAYZQX010000410.1:0-3847 GCA_964480615.1 uncultured Chitinophagales bacterium
CTATGCGGCATAGAATTGTTTTAGCTAGTATGGGTTATGATAACTATGGAAAGCAAATAGCCGATTATTATAGACTTATGTATTTTCATATTAATAATATTCAATCAAGGGATTATTATGAAATATTTAAATATATTAGAAATAAAGAGTTTGTATTATTTTTATTAGAAGTAATGAACTCTGACTTAACACATAGAGATTATAATGGTAAAACCTTTTACACTCGCAATTCAATCCCATTTACTTTAACATCTATTGTTGATGAATATAATAAATACTATCATAGCAGTTTGATTGGCAATGGATTTACAGGTGATAAAATTATAGAGCTTACGAATAAGTGGTTTGAGGAGCATCCAGATTATTCATTGATAAAATAATTCCTATGAAACAGTTTCTTATTATTCTGCTCTTTGTATTGTCTTGTATTACTGGGTGGTCTCTGCCAATCATTACCCTAATAAATCCCTGTACTGGTTATTTTAGTGGCCAGTTAACATTTAGTGTCTATGCAGCATAGTAGGATAGTTTTAGTTACCTATATTTGTCCGGCACAGAAAGCCCATTTTTTGATCAAGACAACCTGATGTCTTACTGTGGTGGCAATAAATTGCGTTATTTCCAGTGGAATCGTATTCAATCACAATTGATAGATTAATTTTATGAAATATTTTCTTGTCAGATTTGGAGTCGTTTTGCTTATCTGCATATTTACAAACAACTGTATAAGTCAGAACAGAATTCAGTATGTTTATGATTTAAATCGGGATAATGTAAATCAAATAGCAGATTCATTGCTTAACCATTATGGATACTGCGAATTATTCGATATCCTTACTAGTGAGTTTAACTTTGAAAGGTATCTAAGAGGAGATAAGGGTGAGCAGACACTTAGAATATTGTTCCGTATTGAAAAAAAATTACATGAATACGATGTTACTAAAGATGTTTTAAATTTTTATATTGAGATGCAGAAAAAAATGCCACAGAAATTAAAATGTGGTGACAATTCTGGATTTATGTTTTATCGCTATTTTAGCGAGGGTAAAATGCATTTATTATTTCCGGAGTTAAAAGCCTTACTGGAGGTAGCCCCTTGTTCTCATACTGCCGAGATAGCTGGATATTCTGGTAGCTCCGAAATTTTGGATTGGTTGAGGCAGTTAAATGTGGGATATGATTGCGAATTTGACATTAGACCTCATACAGCATGTGCGGGTTATTTATTGCCTATGGCTAGGTTAGGAGATAGCCTGGCTAATTCTAAGATATATAATTTTTTGGACATAAATTTTGAAAGAATAATTGGAACCGCTTATGATAATTGGTTTCAGTATTTAGGATCTCCTCAGTATATAAAACTTTTGTGTTCAAAATTGAAGGCGGATACTTATTTTAATGGTGCTTCTGGTCGATCAAAAATGGACTGGGAAATTCTGGGAAAAATACAATTAATGGATTCCACATTTTATAAGACATGCTATGATGGAAGTAATACGGATGTAGGTTATGATTTATTGAGAAAATGTGCTGAATCCTATACTAACTATAGAAACCCTAACGTGTACAACCCTCAGTAAATAGGCTATTAAAACTTAATGTTATTGTGTGTCCCATTAGTTAATATCATTTCTGAGTTTCATGATTTAATCCAATTGTTATTTAAATCAAAAAAATATTTTTATATGAAAAGCCATCCTAATCCTTTTAATAATACGTCCCACAATTTTTGCCTAATAACACTAATTTTAGTTTGTTTTTATATCGAATCTGTGTATTCTCAATCCTTACCATCTTATATAGATGCAGTCATAGAGAATGCTTGTTTGAATGATGGATCTATAACAATTAGCCTGATAGATCCTCCATTTCAGGTAGTTGAGTATTTTTGGTACGAGGGTAATTTACAAGGCCAAGATTTTACCCCTATTTTAAGTAATTTTAATTATGTTCAGGATCTAGGTCAGGGTTATTATACTTTATCTATGTTATCGAGCTCTGGCTGTAGGGCCCATATTTAATTTTATGTGCCTAGTACTGAAGAGTCCTTGTTTACTCCTCCCTGCATCCACCCCGCCAATTCAATCAATGATGGCGGCATACTTCTCCCTTACCACGAGGGTTATACTTACACCTGGGATGATTTTCCCGATGCGAATGGGCCAGCGCTCTATCCGGTACCTGCCGGCGATTATACAGTGCATATAGAAGGACCAGCAGGTGAGTTTCCCTGTTCATCAGAGTTTACTTACACTGTCCCCCCCTGCACCCCTGAAGACATTATCCTTACCCCAAGTTGCAGCTGATATCCACAAAATCGACTTTTTATCCACAAAAAACACTTTTTTTTGCCTTTTTTGGGGTAAAATTAGGTGTTTTGGGAAGCCCAAAAAACGGAAACCCTTATCTACAAAGGGTTCTTTAATTTGAATAGATAGCGGCCAAAAAAGTGTGTCTTTTTTTTAAAGACAGCAGACTATATTATTAAATTTGAGGCACATTTCCAATTTTTATTTATAATTAAACAATTTTGTCATGCAGTTAACAAATGTACAAATTCAAGAGGTTTTAACCAAGATGGTTAGCCAAGAAGGAGGGTTAAATGAATTACTTGGGCTCACGCTTAATGCACTGATGCTAGGTGAGCGGGCGGGCTTTTTGTCCACCGCAGATGGTTCAAACAAAGGAAATGGATATCGTTATGGTACTGCCTATGGTTTGGGTCTTGAAATAGAATTGCGAATACCACGAGACAGGTTAGGGAATTTTAAGCCAGTGGTTTTGGCTTTGATACGAGAGCAAGAAGCCTATCTAAGAGAGGTTTGTTTTGAGTTGTATAGCAAAGGATTGACCACTTTGCAAACCGGTGAAATAATGGAAAAAATTTATGGCCGTCACTATTCGGCATCTACAGTATCCTTAATTAATAAAGAGTTTTACCATGAAATGGAACAATGGAGAAACAGGGTATTAGAAGAGCATTATTTGGTGGTTTATATAGACGCCATTCATCAAAAAATATGCAGAGAAACCATAAGTACGGAAGCAATTTATGTACTCTTAGGTGTTAAAGAAGATTACACAAGAGAAGTAATAGGATTGTTAAGTATTCCCACGGAATCGGCTGCAGGATGGCAGTTAGCCTTAGAAGACATTAAAAATCGGGGAGTTAAAAGTATTGGGTTAATAGTAAGCGACAATTTAAAAGGGTTAGATAATGCCATACCAAAAGTGTTTAAAACATCCCATCAAAAGTGTGTAGTACACTTAGGAAGAAACGTGGTAACACAGGTTCATCCTAAACACAAGCAGGCGGTAGCAGATGATTTCAAACAAGTATTTAACTTAAACTTACAGGAAGACACTCCCCAGCTTTTGGAACAAAGATTGGATGGTTTTTGCACAGAATGGCAAAAACTATATCCTACAGTTGTTAAAAAATTGAAATCCATGGATCTAGACTATTATACAACCTATTTAGCGTACGACCATAATATCAGAAGGATGATATATACTACCAATTGGATAGAAAGGCTCAATAGAGATTACAGAAGAGTGTTAAAAATAAGAGGAGCAATGCCCTCGGTTGAATCAGTCCTTGCCTTATTAAGTAAAGTGTCAATGGATAAAGAAAACAAATTATTTGCTTATCCAATAAATAATTTTAAATTTGAAGCTAAATTAAAAAGAAGGAATTCTGAGTAATCATATTATCAAAAATCCAAAGCGATTTTTGAACTCAAATTTAATAATACAGTCTGCAAAAAAAGACACACTTTTTTCAACTGTACCTTTGAATATTATTTGTAGTACACAGGGGGGTGGTACTACCTATTCAGATTTGACA
>CAYZQX010000411.1:0-3838 GCA_964480615.1 uncultured Chitinophagales bacterium
CACCGAAGCAACTACAAGACTTATGACATACTGCACTAGCACCCGTAGGGCGGTAGTTGGTTCTTTTTATTAGCCTTAAATAAATTGCTAATGAAAAAAAGAAGCATATACCAGTATGGCGGATGGCTTGCCTGCGCGGTGGGAGAGCCGAAGGCCGCGAAGCGAAACGTCTTTGGAGCTGAACGACAATAATCTATACGAAATACAATTTACTTTTTGTCTAATTGATAAATTTTAATAATAAGTAATACTATTGATATCCAAAATAAAATTGTAAATCTATTTCTAAGACGATTATATTTCTTTTGGCGAACTGATAAATCTTCACCTACAAATAAAGGAAATGGCATAAATCCAATAGAATTTTTTGAATCAAAAGAATCACGGTGTAGATCTTTATCATCAAATAGGTTTACTATCTTATCATATAAAATACCTTGTACAAAAAATAATAACAACGGTACTAAAACTGATAATACGTCAAAAAAATCTTTCATTAATTAATATTTATGTGAATTAAATTCTTCTTTTGCTCCATTTGAATTATCAATATCTTCGCACTCAATTTTTTTATGATTTGTCAAATTAATTTGTTTATTGAACTCGAAAAACAGGCCACCTTTTGCTCCAAATCCCATCGAACCTTTTACTTCTGGAATTTCTGCTTGAACAGAATACTCTAATGGATTAATTGAAATTGTAATAATTTTTACAAATGGAATTTTCCCAAGCAATTAAATTCCACGATCTTTTAGGCCAGGAGAATCAGCTTCATTAGTAATACCACCACTAAATTCATTGGAAGCAACATTATAATCTGTTCTATATTCACTTCCCAAGCCTAAAAAATTAAATCCTGCGCCTGGATGCCATTCATTAACTGATTCTGTATCGACGTGATGCCATGTAAGTCCATTGCTATTACAACACCCAAAAGTAAACAGTTCTCATTATATGCCAAATTCTACAGACAATTTTTTATTAAAATCCAAACCTACATCACCAAATAAACCTGTTATTGAAGAAACAAATTCAACTGGAGGTTTATTGTCAGATCTGCGATAGTGTCCCCAATTAGGAAATTGTTTTGGACAACTTGAATAGCTTTCAAAATTTCAACGTAACCCCACTTGAACATTATTCGAATCATAATCTTTATGAACTTCATACACACCTCCCATATTTTGAACGGCATTATCAAACACTATATTAATTATCGGATCGTTTTCTCCCTATTTCTCAAATATTACTATCCAAGCTTCCAGTCCATCCAAATCAATGGCAGAGTTAGGACTATTACTCGCAAACTTATAAGGCGTAAGCATAGGATAACTCTTAGTCAATGGATCCACACAGATAAGAACTTAGCAATACGAGTATCTTAAATTCTAAATCCAAAATCATATTGTACACCACTACCCTTTACTTATCATCTTTGTTTAATCCATTACTCTCAAACCGATACACCTGATCACTAGAGCGAAATATCCTGCCAGGCATTAACATCCCAAAAAGACAGCACAAATCAAGAAAACAAATAAAACACAACAACCAAGGAATAAACCAACACATTCAAAGAACAGCTATGCAAATATAATGAATCTTCCTAAATAGTAAGCTATAATCATAGAAAAAATTATTCTCGAAAATGAAGACACTTGATTAATATTAGTATGTCATTCTCGAATACACTGTTCATCAAAAAACAAAACAGTGACCCACTCACTGCAAAGCTACCGACGACGACCACCGAAGCAACTGCAAGACTTATGACATACTGCAATAGCACCCGTAGGGCGGTAGTTGGTTCTTTTTATTAGCCTTAAAAAATATTGCTAATGAAAAAAAGAAGCATATACCGGTATGGCGGATGGCTTGCTTGCGAGGTGAGAGGAGCGCCTATAAACCTGCCCACAACCGTCGGGGTTACTAGTGCCCGATGGACGGAGGGGTGGACCTGCACCGTGGAGTTTCAGAGTGTCCGATGGACAGAGGAGTGGACCTGCGCCTACCGTCGAGTTTCAGAGTGGCCGTCGGGTGAGGGAGGGATCCGAGTTTTTGGAGTTAGGATTGGCAATTGTAATTAGGGAAGAGGCAGAGCTGATATTATTGCTATTTACAGAATGAGACCTCGATTACTTTACTTAGGTTTGATACTAAATCAATCTTTGCCATTTCATCCTGACTAAGAGGCATGAATTCATTTATTGATAACAAAACAGCTATCGGCTTATCTTCATCAATTGAAACATCTTCGCACTGTATGGATTTGATTTCATTATATAAGCCTTTTGACTTTTCCAATCTATTACTTACTAATAATATATCTATATTCGCTTTCGTAATGAAATAGGCCCTATTAATATCATCTTTACAATAATAAATAAAGTCAGAATAAACAAGAAAATCTCCCGTAGGATTTTTTGCTATGCTATCAGCAAAAGCATAACTAGCAAATAGTGAGTTATGAGAGTCTTTATAATTCTTATACTTATTTTTATATCTTGATTTACTATCCAAATTTGATAAATCTATATTTTGATATTCGACAAGATTTAAGGTTTTAGAAAAACTTGATTCATCAAATGATAAATAATAATCTAGTATTTCATAAGAGCTATCAGGAATCCCAGAAAGTGATATAATAATATATGTGTCAATTTTACTCTTAAAGTAATTACACTCAATAACAGAAATATACAATAGCAGCGATACAACAATTTTTGTACTCATAGCATTATTATGGAATAATTATTGGTGTATGTGAGTCTTTCATTGAAATACCAAGATTTACTACTTTACTTCTCGCAATAATACTCTTTTGACTAGCAACTCCCAAAATTGGCTTAATAACACTATCTATTTCGCTTTGAGTCAAATTTGCAGTAGGATAGTATTACATTAATGGTCCAACCTGATGTCTAGCATTATAGTTAACACCCTTATATGTAAACATAGTTCTTATCTTTGCATTAGGCGACGTGTCAACATTGTAACCTCTTTGATTAGCCAAATCATTTTCCACAGAAAATGGATGATCCAAGCCCATCTTATGTCCTAACTCATGGCTGAAAACAGAAGCATCTGGGGCATTTCCAATTACTAAAACTCCTTTTGAATAAGCATTTCCACCTGCACCAGTTTTAACATCCAGTCTTGTACCGAATTTATCAGCAGCCGCAGCCTTCTTACTTTCGGATTCAGTTTCAAAGTAATGGAGTTTTAACTCAAAAGTAACAGTCTAAGTTTCTTCAATTCCATCACTATTTGTATAGGTTACAGAATGTTCTCCATCTCCCCATTGATTGTTATAGTCATTTTTAAGACGATCTTCTGCTTTCTGCTTATTTCCACCCGATAGTAATTTTACATCTTCGCCGGAATAATAGACAGTATTAGTCACCTCAATAGTCTTCTTTTCATGGATTACTTCAGCTTCACCATCCAATCCAGTTCTATCAGAAAAGTATAACGGTGAATTATTTGCAAAGTGATAGGGAAATAAATTATGATGTACTAGTGGATTTATACTAAACCACCTTGCTAATCTTGAATCATATTCCCTAAAATCCGTTGTATAATGATTACCATTCCCACCCTTTATCTCAATACCTTCAAACATTCCATTAAAACCAAACTTATAATCCTGATCACTAGAGCAAAATATCCTGCAAGGAATTAACATCCCTAAAGGACAACACTAAGCTAGAAAACAAATAAAACCTAACAAAAAAGATAAACCAACTCATTCAAAGAACAGATAGGCAAATATAATAATTCTTATCTAATAATAAGCTATAACCATAGAAAAAATTATTCTCGAAGATAGTTACTCGAT
>CAYZQX010000412.1:0-3813 GCA_964480615.1 uncultured Chitinophagales bacterium
ATCGCCAAAATAGTGAATTTTTATCTCATTCCCCCATATAATATGCCTGACCCATAAGTATTCAAAACCTATACAAATGTAAACATTTGCTTAGAAGTTTTAATATAATGTTAATAAATATTTTTCTTCATTTTATCGAATGTTGCGGCTTATTATATATTTCTAAAAATTAGTTTCTATAAATATAATAATTCAGAAAGTAAAATCGATATATTTTATAATCATTGAATAAATTGAAAATCAATTATGTACATATTTGTAAAAAATATATAAGAAAAAATAAGCTATAATTGTAAATAAAAAATATATCTTCTTTCTATCAATAAAATTGGTTTTCAAAAAAAATATAAAATGTGCATAACATTTCACATTCTTCTAAATAAAAGATATTGAAATACTAAAAATGATTGAATTTTAAATAGTTTTATGTAGCCTGATGAATACAGGTAGTCTATTAATTAACACGTTATTTTGGCAATAAATGAAGCTTGAAGGTGATTTATTAGGCAATTTTTTGGTGTGTTTTGATGAATATTTTATATTTATTTAGATTGTGTACTCTATTAGCTAAATAAATCAATTGCTTTTCCGATAAGATTAAGCTGGTTAACTAATATGTAGTTTTTGAGAATCAAAAATTAATTAATAATTATTGATATTCACATTTTTTGAAATAAAATGACCTAAAAATGAGTAATAATTCAAAAAAAGTGCTAATATGTTTAGAATTAATGCGGTATAATTGAAAAACTGAGCATTAGAAAAGCGTTAAAAATACCCGAATATAGCTTATAATGTATATAATATAGAATGAACATTCTATTTATGAAGTAATAATTAGTCTTTTTGTAGGCTTTTGTGTTGTTAATTAACAGAATCAATATTTCAGTTGGAATAGCTAGCTGTCATTATTCATAATAACTCAAGTTTTTGATAGGTTAGTAAACTAACTATCGTAATCCAATGTATTAAGTCTAATACTTTTTTGTTTTGTATTTATTATAGGGGACTATTGATCCTAGCCTTGTACTATGAAGGAAATTAGAATTTGTGTAGGTACCTTAGTTAATCGGTTAGTATTATCGGGGTTATCTAAAACAGGAACTATCAGTCGTTTCCTAATATTACTATGGGAGGTATTCATAATTTTTTTGAGTCGTCACTGTTATTTAGGGCTTGCTAAATTTCTCTTAAGTATGGGATTATGGCGATGCCTTACAGGCCCGGGTTGCTCCAGGCTTCACTGCATTTCGGTCTTATTCCCTGACTCTTTTTTGTTTCTATATGTATAAAATACTGTCTATAAAAACATAACTTACCTAAGATATCAGTGTTGAGAGTCAGTGAATAAGACTAAACCATTCCGCATCCCTATCGCGAACACAATCCGAAAAAGCAATAGCTATGAGACGACATTTCAAATATATGATGCAAGCTTTTTAGCCGAAACCCTTAAAATTATGTGCATATCCATAGCACTTACAATTTCTATAATCCTGCATATTAAAAGATTTCAAAGCTATTGAGCAAGCCCTATTTAGACCTGTCAAATCGAATTATTCTAATTGTATTTCAACCTTCCTTATAAGCTGGAGTATAATAGCTTGGAAATTGAATACAATCGATGTATTAGACTAACATAAGGAATTTTCAAAGCTTATCGAATTTGATACCTTGTAGAACAATAAATAGATGGTGTATCGCACTTGAACAGTTCGATTGGATAGAATATAAAATCCTTTTTATCAGTGAAACAGGACTGGTCTCTGTTCCCAATCAACCAAGGGGTAGGGATTGCAGTGGATATCCTTTTAGGAGGCTTATAGCCAAGTTTAGTTTGCATAAGGCTAATACAGTAGTCTATGATGATTGATAGTCAAAGCCTCCTAAAAGATAGGAACGGAAAGCCCGGGCCTGCCCTAGACTACGGTTATGGATTTAGCATAATTAATTGAGGGCAGGCACCCCCCAATTCAAAAATTTGAAGTGTTTAATGCATTACTAAATAAATAAGTTCATAATTTCTTATTCGGTTATGGAGCTAAATGCTGATAGGGGATACCTAAGGCTAGCTGAGAACTTGTTGATTTAATCATATGTGTAATGAATTAGAGGAAGCCACCTAATGGTATTGATTAGAAATAGGCTAAAAAAAAACCCTCATCAGAATTGATAAGGGCTTTGCGGTCTCGTAGGGATTCGAACCCCAAACCTTCTGATCCGTAGTCAGATGCTCTATCCAATTGAGCTACGAAACCGTCTGAATTAAATCAGGGCGCAAAATTAAGAGTATTTGCGAACTTTCCAAAATTTTCTTATATTTTTTCTTGATCGAGGCCAGATTTTCCTATTCCACTGCGCATATCGGTATCAGCTTGGATATTTTTCAATCTATAATAATCCATAATTCCAATATTGCCTTTTTTAAAAGCTTCGGCAATAGCGATGGGTATGAGTGTTTCTGCTTCGATTACTTTGGCTCTGGCTTCTTCGGCTTTGGCGCGCATTTCTTGTTCCATAGCGATGGCCATCGACCTTCGCTCTTCAGCCTTTGCCTGCGCGATATTCTTGTCGGCCTGCGCTTGATCCATTTGAAGCATGGCGCCAATATTTTTGCCTACATCAATGTCCGCAATATCAATGGATAATATTTCGTATGCGGTACCAGCATCTAATCCTTTTGATAATACAAGTTTAGAGATAGAGTCGGGATTTTCCAGCACCTGCTTATGGGATGGCGCTGAACCGATACTAGATACTATTCCTTCACCTACACGTGCTAATATTGTTTCTTCACCGGCACCACCTACAAGCTGCTTTATATTTGCACGCACAGTCACTCTTGCCTTGGCGATAAGTTGAATACCGTCCTTTGCCATAGCTGCGACAGCAGGGGTATTAATCACTCTAGGATTAACGGATACTTGTACTGCTTCAAATACATCACGACCTGCTAGATCGATCGCTGTTGCTGAATTAAAATCTAAGTCGATATTTGCTTTATCGGCGGATATCAATGCGTTGATTACAGAATTTACACGTCCACCAGCAAGGTAGTGTGCTTCTAGCTTGTCGGCTGAAATGGTAAGACCCGCTTTAGTGGCGGTAATTAAGGCATTTACGATTACTGAAGGGGGTACACGACGAAAACGCATACCTATTATGTCGAGTATGGAGATATTTACATTTGATGATAATGCGCTAATGTACAAGGGTATAGGCACAAAATACAACACCAAAAATCCTCCTATGAAAATTAATAAACCTAATGCTAATGTGAATGTACTCATATTATTATGTAAAGATAAATAAATTATGCGACTAAATTTTTTTTACCACGATTTTATTGGATTCTAGTCTGATGACAATTACTTTTTTTCCATCAGCAATAAAATCGCCTTCGGTTTCTACATTATAAATTTCGCTATTTATTCTAGCTCTTCCCTTAGGTTTGATATCCCCAAACGCTTCTCCTTGATCTCCGATATTCAGTGCATTATTGTTGTCTATATGCGCTTTGGAATCTATTACTGTTTTTAATCCGAGATTAGACTTTTTAAAGACCTTGAATGCCAGATAGGTAGTGAGTGTACACACGGCTAATGATCCAATGAATGCATAGTTACCTACCTCAGCACCATAATCACTATATACATAAAACAAGCCTATGCCGATCATAATTACGCCTGCAATACCAAAAACTGTAAATCCTGGAATGATAAACAACTCGATGAAGAACAATAAAAATCCTGCAATGAGTATGGTGATTAATAATTCAAATGTCATAATTCGGTGAATAGAATAACAATTAAT
>CAYZQX010000413.1:0-3808 GCA_964480615.1 uncultured Chitinophagales bacterium
AGTCAATACTAATTTTTCAGGTATCTATGTTTCATCATTTAATGAAGTGGTTAGCCCTGTCACGTGCAGTGGAAATGATGGTGCGATAACACCTGGTGAAATTTACTATCAATCACCAGTGAGTTATATTTGGAGCAATGGAGCTACTACTGCCTCTATTAGTGGTCTGAATCCCGGGATATATAGTTTAATTGTTACTGATACCAATGGTTGTAGCTTTGAAAAAATATATAATGTGGGCATCGAATGTAATACAGCAGATTGTAATTATGCATTTGAAATAGATCCTACCATAAACTTGAGCTGGTTAAATGAATACATGAGCAATCCCTGTACACATTCCATACAAGCAGTTATCGTAGGCAGCGATACCTATTACAACATTGAGTCTGGATTTAACTGCAATCAGCCTAATTCTACTAAGGTATTTGATAGCATGGGAACTATCTTATGTGTGAATGGTGTAGCTGTGAACGGTAGTTCGGTATGTAATATTATGAATACCGGCGATTTAATATGCTGGAAACCTCTATGGCCTAATACGGATTGTGATTGTGCGAGTATCTATGCACCAGTATGTGCAGGTTCTACTACTTACAACAATGCTTGTGAGGCTGTGTGTGAAGGGGCAGCGGATTATAGTTCAGGTGCTTGTACTACCATAGGATGCTCTTATTGCGGTGTTCAAGACCCACTGAATGAGCTTCCATGGTTGCAATCAATTATAGGTGGGGAATGTATCACAAGTGTAACTGCCTACACACATATCAATGGAGATTCTTATTTTTATGTTGCTGGTGGCTTCCCTTGTACGGATGTGCCTTCATTCTTGTACGATTGCCAAGGCAATCAAATATGTGGTTTTGGTGGGTTGATTATTTGGAATGACAATGGCCCTATTTGCGAAAACTTTTTTGAGAATACTGTTTGTGAAGAAGTATTGTGGACTGCCAGCACATGTTTTTGTGATCTGAATTATAATCCAGTATGTGGCAATGGTGTAACATTTACTAATTCTTGTTTTGCTGAATGTAATAACGTATTTGATTATCTCAATGGTGCTTGTACACAAACAAATCAATGTATGGATTTAAGCGGAATTGACTTTGGTTTATGTGAGATGTATATGGGAGTAGCGCAAGTGGGTAATCAATGCGTGGGCATTAGTGGTTGCGGATGGCAAGTAAATGGCATTGATTATTCAAGCTATTTCTTCGATACCATGGATGAATGTAATGCTTGCTTAGATAACTCAATTGATACTTTGGCATTTACAATATGCGCTGGGGATTCGTTTACAATAGGACTAGGTGGAATGCTAGGAAATGCCAGTTCTACTTGGTCGCCTATGACTAATCTCACTTGTGTTAATAGCTGCTTTTCAGCCGTTGTAAGTCCGACACAATCGACTTTATATACCCAAACAGTATTCACTACCATCGGCCAAACAACGGACTATTACTACTATCAAGTGAATGTGGATAATAGCAGCAATTGTGGCGGTGGCTGTAATTACAGCAATAGTGGTACCGTGGTGGATCTTACTGGATTAGATGGCTGTGGATTAGTAATCCAGCTCGATAATTCAGGCTCTTACTTAGAGGTATTTAACGCGCCTCCTGGCCTTGTACTCAGTGAAGGTTTGCATCTAACTTTTGATTATGTGGTAAATCCCGATGTTGCAAGTATATGTATGGTAGGGCCTATTGTTGATATTACGTGTTATCAAATCACAACAGATGAGTGTACTTATTCCACCACAGGCACATTTGTTGGGTTGCATATAGAATGTGGTTATGTAATACAATTGCAAAACGGTCCTAGTATCATAGTAGAATTTCCTAGTGGTTTTGAGCCTGAGCCTGGTCAACTTTTAGAATTTGATTATGTCGTTACTGGTCCTGGCAATGAGTGGTGTCCTGACTATCAATTGGCTGATCTTATATGTGTGCAATTAGGAGAATTTAATTGTGGAGGCAATCAGGCATTGGTGGAGCAACAACTCATAACACAGTTAGCAACCAATTCTAATTGCTGTTTTGCCAATTCATTGACTCGGTATGAATACAATGGCAATATATACTATATGACTATGCCTGGTGACTCTGATCCTCAAAATGGGGTGATATGTCCTGAAGATATTGGGTCAGTAGTATATGACTGCAATGGCCAAGAATATTGTTATTATGGAGGTATGTCGATAGATCAAGTATGTATGTCATTAGTTCCTAATTTTCAAAATGGTGTTGAACTATGGAATTGCGGTGGTGAACCACCCACAAGCTGTATGGCCACCATCCAAGTGATGCCAGGCGATGCTAGCTATTTTTTTAGTGCCATTCTCCCTACAAATTCTACAGCGACTAATTTTACGTGGACACTGTATGGTGATACAATAGGAGTAGGGCAAAACATAAGTTATTTATTCAATGAAGCTGGCCCCCAGGAAGTATGTCTTACTGCTACGAATGCAGATCAGACTTGTACTTACATAACTTGCGAACAAGTATTGATCAATATGGGTGAATGTATCAATACAGACCAGATAGACCCTAACGCAGTATGTCCTGACTTATATTATCCAGTATGTGGCTGTGATGGAATCACTTATGGCAATAGCTGTGAAGCCATTTACTATGGAGGTGTCACCTATTATACCGTTGGTGAATGTACCGTCAGTGGTTGTACTGGTAATGATTTTCTCAATCAGTCTTGGCTTATCGAAATCATTAATACATTAGAGCCAAATGGTTGCGCTTGTATGGTGGAATTATACAACTATAATAACCAATATGTCGTACAGGTTCCTTCTGCTAATATTTGTCCTGATTATGCTAGTGCTGTATTTAATTGTCAAGGAACGATAATTGTAAGCGAAGGTGGATTTGGGGGAACTATCGGCGATTACGATGATTTTCTTGAAAATGCAATATATATCTCCACCTTACACGATTGTAATTTCTCAGGCGACATAGTTGCGATCAGTGACCTAGTAGGTCAATCAGGTGAAGAACAAATTATTGATGTGTTAGCAAATGATATTTATCCCTGTGATGGCAATCAAACTTATTTTGGTTCGTGGGTATGGCTAGAGGCCACAGGTGGATTTGCAGGTATTACAGTGCCTGCCGATCATTATGTGTCACTGACTTTAAATCCCGATGGCACATTTACAGTATGTGATGAGTTGATCAATTCGCCTTGCCCCAATACTACTGGTACATTTACTGTTACAGTAGATGCAAGCGGTGCCACAATAATCAATTTTAGCGAGCTATGGAACAGTGAATTTGAAGGTGGTGCCACCTTGTCATTTACAGCGGAAGGAGATTTGCTTTTAGCTGGTGCTTTTATTGCCGATGGATTTGAATATCATTATGGCGTAGATTGTGCAATAGAATTGACAATCACAAGCGCTCCAAGTAATGGTACTGTAACCATTAATCCCGATAATACCATTACTTACATTCCTACACTTGGCTATTTAGGTGATGATTCATTTAGCTATTCGCTCTGCTCTACTGCCACTGGTGAATGCAGCCAAACAACCGTGCAGATACAAGGCGGTGGAATACCTTGTGATGTAGGAAATAACAACTATGTGCAGAACTTGATAGAAGAGATAATCAGTGACCCTAACCATTGTGTTTGTTCAGTTGCGTTGGTAAACTATTTGGGTCAAGATGGGTTTTACTTAGAGGCAACTCCTGATTGCGCTGCAACGGATTATCCAAGTGTTTTCGTGGACTGTGAATGTAACCATATATGTGTGGTTAGTGGCGAAGTACTGCCACAAGATATGTGTATG
>CAYZQX010000414.1:0-3803 GCA_964480615.1 uncultured Chitinophagales bacterium
ATGTGATGATGCAGATGACCAACTCTGTAGCCAGTGGTTAGTCAATATGTTCGTGGGTACCTGTAACTTAGAGGCAGTGCAAGATTTTGCTACGACAGATGCAGGAGTGCCTGTTACAATTAATGTAGTTGCTAATGATGATTCTCCATTGAATGTGCCATTCCATATTATTTCAGTATCCACACCTGATAATGGTACAACAAGTATTTCAAGTGATAGCCTAAATATAATTTATACACCAAATCCTGGCTATTCAGGAGGCGATAGCTTTAGTTATACAATTATTGATGATAATGGGCTGCCCGCAACAGCTTTAGTTGTTGTGACTATTAATGCCTCTGATTGCCTTGCTATAGCTGGTACAGTACTAGGACCTATTGAAGACTGTATCCCTTTAGGAGGTATGAATATGGCGCCATCAGTAAGTGGTGAAAATGACAATGATGGATTTATATATTTATATCTACTCACTGATGATTTGTTTACTGGTGATGACTTGCAATACAATATTTTGGATTGGAATAATACAGGCTCATTTGATTTTGGTGAATTGGGTTTAGGTGCTGGTACATTTCAAGTTCAAGGGTTTAATTATCAAGGAACGATTGCCTCTTTTCAAGCACTAAATGTTGAATCTGGAGACGCTCTACTTGATATGATTGCAGCACAAACTATTTGTGGCGCATTAATCACCCCTGGCTATACTGTAGAGGTAAATGCGGGCGACTGTGGAGGAAATACAGGTGGATGTGAAAGTGAATTTGAATATTGTGGAGAACCCATGGTTCCTTTAGAAATGTGTTTTGGATTTTGTGATATAATAGGTACGGGTGCTGTTATAGACTCAGTAATTACTTCATGGCATTGTAGTATAACTATTAATTCTGATACTTGTGTAACTTATACTGCCTTGCCTGGCTTTGTAGGACGCGATTCAGTGATCGCTATAGCATGCAATTCTTTAGGTATATGTGATACCGCAGTAGCCTATATCAATGTAGGATGTATGAGCCCTGTGGCTATGCCTGACTCCTATCAAGTAGTTAGCGGAGAATCTATGTTCCTCGACATACTAGCTAATGATTCCGATCCTTGTGATAGGTCATTAATTAGTCAGGTAATGAACTATCCTCAAAACGGTAATTTAATTAGCAATAACAATGGTTTCCTTTATGTCCCCGACGAAGGATATACTGGTGTGGATAGTTTTACCTATCTAGCATGCAATGATTGTACATCGCCTATGTGTAGCAATACAACAGTAACGATCGAAGTTATTGATGATATTACACCTCCTTCGGGATTGGTATTGAGCCCTGATATCGCTTATACCTCAGAAGGAGAAATTATTATTGTTAATGTGCTGAATAATGATGTAGGTACTGACCTAACGATATCTGGCATATCCCAAGGCAATAATGGTGCAGTATCCATTAATACTGATAACAATACTATCACTTATACTCCAAATGATGGGTTCATAGGTACTGATTATTTCTTTTACACAGCTTGTGATATGGAAGGCAATTGTTCAGTCACTTATGTATCAGTAATTGTTAGTGACCCTAATAGTCCTAATCAATCGCCTAATGCGAACAATGATACCGCAACTACTACAGATGGAAGTACAATTATTATTGATGTGACAAGTAATGATACGGATCCCGAAAATTCTGAACTTACCATTACCGACATTATTAATGTATCCTGTGGTACAGCTAACATTGTCAATAATGAAATTCAATATATACCTGATGCTAATTGTGATGGCGACGAGACATTAGACTATATTATCTGCGACCAATCTAGTCCAGCATTGTGTGATACGGCTACCGTATTAATAGGGGTGAATGAAGCACCTTCTAACAATCCTCCTTTAGCAATCAGCGATACCGTATGGCTTGCCAATATCGCTTCGATCATTTTTAACATTTCAGACAATGATGTGGATCCCGATGGTGATAATCTGAATTATATCATTGGTGCTTCTGCTAACTGCGGGACGATGGAACTTGATCCTTCAGGTATTGCATTGTATATCCCTGAAAATGATTGTGAAGGAGATCTCATTATGTATATTGTGTGTGACAATGCTTCAGTGGCATTGTGCGATACTGCTTATGTACTTATTAACTATCCAAGCAATAATCTTCCCCTTGTGGCGCAAACAGATGTAGTAACTACACCATTTGAAACAGCCGTTGAAATATGTATTTTGGATAATGATAGTGGTACTAATTTTGCGCTCTCCACATATAGTACGCCAAGCAATGGCAGTATTAGTGTAAATCCTGATAATGGCTGTTTGATATATACGCCTATCTCCGAGTTTGAAGGAGTGGATTATTTCTCTTACACTATATGTGATGACGAAAATAATTGTGATGAAACCATCGTCGCTATTACTGTACTTGAAGAAGGTATCAATTTGCCACCAGTGGCTAGTAATGATGTGATTGAAACGGCTGTGGATGTGCCTGCCGTAGTATATGTGCTTGCAAATGACAGTGACCCTGAAAATGGTGTTCTTACTATTACAGATGTGAATGTGCCTATTACCCTTGCAGATGTAGTAAGCGGTACAAGTATCAATGGTGATGGTTCTATAGTGATTAATACTGTTCCAGGATATACAGGTCAATTTGTAATTACTTATACAATATGCGATGATCAAGATCAATGTTCTAATGCCGATATACTAGTAGTTATTGGCGGAGGAGAACCACAGAACAATCCACCTGTTGGTGAGAACGATGTCGCTGATCTTGCATTCGGTGAGAATGGTACTATATGCGTGATGGACAATGATACCGATCCTGACGACGATTTCTTATCCATTTCCATACTCAGTGATCCAGCTAATGGATCCGTTATTATCAATAGTGATGGATGTATAGAATACACACCTAGTGGTGAATTTTTAGGTGCTGATTATTTAACTTATTTGTTATGCGATAGTGGTACACCAACTTTATGCGATACTGCCTATCTTACTATTAATATTACAGCAGCTCCAGGAGATACCATTGTAATCGCTAATGATGATAGAGCTGAAACCCTGATGAACGATTCATTGCACACACTTGTATTTGTCAATGATATTGTGAATCCTACTAGTGCATCTGTTACATTCGATATTATTGATCAGCCATCTAATGGTGTGTTAACGATAGAGAATGATGATACGCAAGATGTATTTGTAATCTATGAACCCAATTTTAATTTTGTAGGCGAAGACACTTTCTACTACGCTTTATGTGTGAATCAAATATGTGATACAGCACAGGTTATTATATATGTGCTTCCTACCACTGAAGAGTGCGATATATCAGTTTTGAATGGATTATCCCCTAATAGTGATGGATATGGTGACCAACTAGATATTCTTGCAACAGGATGCGAATACGAATATATGAATGTAAAAATTTACAATCGCTGGGGTAATGAAGTTTATTCATCTATTGATTATCCTAATCAAGGTAAGTGGACAGGATTATGGAACAAGAATGATAATGAGGTTCCCGACGGCACTTATTTTTATATTGTAGAGCTGATTTTAGATGGCCAGAAGATAAAAGAAAAGGCTGGCTATATTGAGATATTGAGATAAAAAAGAAAATTAGATACCAGTGGAAAAGGGCGCCCGTCAATGTAATTTGCATTGGCGGGTTTTTTATTTTTATTAGGCCACCATTAGGGCTTAGTACACAACTCTATATCATATAACTTGGGCGATGCCTCCGGCCCGGGTTACTTGCGAATTTTTTATTTTTTATCGGCAACAAGAATCTTCGCTTAGGCTC
>CAYZQX010000415.1:0-3797 GCA_964480615.1 uncultured Chitinophagales bacterium
GGTAGCAAGTATCTGCGCTTGCGCTTGATATGCTTCGATCCTTATCGCAAATACACTTGAAAGAGCACTATTCAAGAGATCACATAGCATATATATGATGCAAGCTTTTTTACTGAAACCCATAAAATTGTATGAATATCCTGTGCATTTATAATGCCTAGAACCTATTACGATAAAAGAGTTCGGAGTTATTTAGCAAGCCATAAGTATTTCAAAAATTCATATATTATTTTTTTGATAATCTAATTAGAAGTATTTGTAATGTGAATCAGATTAAGCTAAAACTATTTAGTATTCATTAGCTAGTCTTATTCAAGTAATCTAGTTTAAGTGTCTTGTCATTTTGCGATAGGGATAGGAAGGGTTTGTACAGAGCTGGCAGGCTTTCCGTTGCTTTGAATATATGATGCTGAAAGCCTGCTAGCCCTGTACCGGAGCGCAGCGCAGCCCTGTATAGCCCGGGCCTTTAGGCATCGCCATTATTTTATGTTATAATATTTTATTCATAGGATTTTGTGTGCTTATCATAGTTATATTTCCTGTTGATGGATGTTTACTATGCCGTACTGATCGTTTCAATTAGTGCAATATATTGAAGCCACTCCGATTTGTTTTAAGGCTTTCTGTGCTTTTATACGCTTTGCTATTTATTAGCGAGCTGTCCACAAGCAGCATCTATGTCACGACCACGACTTTGACGGTAGGTATTGAGTACGCCTTTGCGTTCTAAGTAGTTTTTAAAAGCTTCTAACCGCTTACCTACTGCCTTGTTCAGCGTTACACCATCTACTTGATTGTATTCTATAATATTGATTTTACTAGGTACTATTTTGCTGAAGTTGTATAATTCCATAGCATCTTCAATGCCATCATTAAACTCATTGAATAAAATATACTCATAAGTAAGCGGTATTTTTGTTTTGTTGTAATAGTAAGTCAAAGCCTCCTTCAATGCATCTAATGAATTGGTTTCGTTGATAGGCATTATGGTATTGCGCTTGGTATCGTTAGCGGCATGTAGTGAAAGTGCGAGCTTGGTCTTGTAGCCATCATCTGCAATCTTTTTTATCATCTTGGCTATGCCTGCAGTGGATATGGTGAGTCGCTTGCTAGCCATATTGAGTCCTTCTTCAGTGGTCAATAAGTCCACACTTCGAAATACATTTGCATAGTTGAGCAATGGCTCGCCCATACCCATATATACAATATTGGTCAGTGGAAGATTGTAGTTTTTTAATGCTTCATTTTGTATCATAACAACCTGATCTACTATCTCAGCAGCACTTAAGTTGCGCATGCGTTTCATCTTGCCCGTAGCGCAAAAGGAACAAGTAAGGCTGCATCCTACCTGACTCGATACACAGGCGGTCATACGATCTTCTTGTGGGATAAGTACTCCTTCGATGGCATAATTGTCGTAAGTCTTAAATCTCAATTTTATAGTGCCATCATTGCTGATTTGTGTGAGATCGGTGACTAAGCTTCTTATAGTGAAATGATTCATCAACTTATCTCTCAAGGGCTTAGAGAGATTGCTCATATCTTCAAATGACAATGATGATTTCTGCCATAGCCATTCGTATATCTGCTTGGCACGGTATGGTTTTTCGCCCAGTTGAATTAGCTGATCTTGCAGTTCAGTAAAACTTAATTCCCGAATATCTACTAACTCACTCTTGCTCATTGTTTTTTTTGCGTTAAAATTGTTTTGTTGGATTGTGCTTAAGTGATTGAATCAATTTTCTGATTCGTTATAGATCGCAAATATTATTTTTACAGTGAAGGTAGTTCCTTCACCTACTACACTATGTACGGATACTGATCCGCCTTGTAACTCCACTAATTGGCGCACAATACTCAATCCGAGCCCAAAGCCTTTTTTGCTATTCTCTACCTCATCCACTTGATGATAGGCTTCAAATATCTTACTCATCTTGCTCTGATGAATACCTATACCGGTATCAGATACTTTAAACTCTACTTCGCAAGATTCATTATTGATAATATTCAGTGAATTGACCAATACTTCTATACTTCCATTCTCCGTAAACTTCACAGCATTATCAATGAGGTTATAGATGATCTGGCTCAGTCTTTCGGGATCGCCAATGACGATGGCTGGAAGCTTCTTATCGATTCGCAGATAGAGGGGCACATTTTTTTGATCACAGGTATAGTCATAAGCTTTTACAACTGACCACAATACTTGTTCTATGCTAAATGGTTTTTTGTCGAATGGTATATCGGTAGCTTCTAATCGGCTGAACTCTAATAGATCTTTGAGCATCTTGTCCAGGGTGATTGCCGACTGTGATAGTACTTTTAAGTATTCGTGACCTTTTTCATTTTGCACAAAATTTTGGAGGAGATAAGTGGTGCCCACTATTTCAGTGAGTGGTAGTTTTATATCGTGGGCAATCTTGTGAAAGTATTCTGATTTTATTTTCCTGGTCTGTTTTAATTTTTCTAGCTCAGCCCTTAGCATGATCACTTCGTCTTTGAGGCTAATAGGCGAGACAGGGGTTTCGGGCTCTAAGATAGCGGCGGAATCGGAAGGGTGAAAGACGAGGATAATCATCGACTCTCTTTTAAACAGGGCAGCATCAATGGTTACGGGTTTTTCGTCGAAGACTACTTCCTTGGCATTGATGATGCGTGGAGGTGTTTTTTCGGTTAAAGCCTTGATGAAGTGATGATGATCCTGTAAGAATGGCAATGCCTTGAAAAGCGATTCACTCCTGTGTTTCTCCATGTCAAAATAAGTATTGCAGGAGTCCACAAGGAAACCATTAGGTGTAAATATGATCACCTGTACTTCAGTAGGCAGGTATTCATTTTTGATCTGTGCTAAAAAGGGCATTGTAGCCACAAAGTTATGTTTTTATACTCAATTAATGCGGATATGCTTATTTTTGTGTAATGGAAGACAGCATAAACCTACGCAAAGAATATAAAAAAGACCAATTATCAGAAAGCCAAATGAATAGTAATCCAATAATTCAATTTGAAGATTGGTTTAAAAAAGCTTCTGAGTCTGCGATTAATGAGCCTTATGCCATGACTTTAGCCACTTGCGATCTAGCTGGCCGACCATCGGCAAGGATCGTGTTGCTGAGGCATTATAGTGAGCAGGGTTTTGTTTTTTTTACGAATTATGCCAGTCGAAAAGGCATGGATCTTGAGGATAACCCACAGGGAGCCTTGCTTTTTTATTGGGACCTGCTGGAACAGCAAATCCGCATTGAAGGGCTTGTGAAGGAAGTTACTAGCAAGCTGAGTGATGAATATTTTAACTCCAGACCAAAAGAAAGCAGGATAGGCGCATTGGCTTCCAATCAAAGCCGATACTTGGAAAGCCGTGATGAATTAGATAATAAATATGCAGAATTGACTGAAAAATATAAGAATACAGAGAAGATTCCCCGTCCTAAAGATTGGGGTGGCTATATCTTACAACCAAATTATTTTGAGTTTTGGCAAGGAGGTGCTCATAGATTACACGATCGCATGGCTTATATCAAATCTAAAGGCGTATGGTCAATGAAAAGATTAGCACCATAGTATCTATCAAAGCAGTTTGCTTGTAGGCCTTAATGCACTTGTGTATGCTTCGTAGGTTGACGAGGATTGATTAGGTGGATATGTATGTATTAGAGAATTTTAAATCTCAGGACAAAATGTAATAATCCAAGGCATAGCAGCTGCATGGAAAATTAATAAATTTCTTTTGGTAATGTTTATGTAGGGCTTGCTAAATAATTCCAATTTCTTTACTATATTTGAGTTGCCAACTAATT
>CAYZQX010000416.1:0-3787 GCA_964480615.1 uncultured Chitinophagales bacterium
AAAATTCAGTAGCTTAAACTTGATACGCAATATGTACCATCTTAGGGGGATACGTATTATTTTGACTGTCTGTAGCTAAAATGCTTATTTGAAAAATTGAATCATTAGAGGTATTGTATTGTTCACTATCGAATAGCCCATCATGGCTTATTGCGATGCTTTGCCATTGATTGTTTTCTCCGATTGTTTCGAGGTGGTATTCAATATTATAAAACTGATCATCCATAGTAGTTATACCTAACGGATCTCCTATACTGTGTATAAATGCTTCAGCATCAAAATAGCAGGGTACGGAGGCATTAATAGATTGTCCATCGCAAAAATCATATTCTTCGATGGCGATGGGCAGGGGATACCATGGTTCAGCCCAAGTTGCTGGGTCAGGAATTGGCAGTTCGACTGTTAGTGATGTGCCATACATACAATCTATTTCAGTAGTACTAACAATTATGTGGAGCATGGTTTCTGCTAACCAGTAAGCTGACAGTGCAATATCATCTGTATGGCCATCAAGTGATAACATGGTAATTAAGGTAGTGTCTTGACCTGTCATTTGACCATGTATCGTAAGCATGATTTCTGTGTTCTCTATATTATTACTGTGAAAGCTAATGTTTCTGCTTGGAATAAAACTACTAATATCGCAAGAATTTATACTGTTGGCTTGGTTGAATTCATTGGTCATAATCTCTAGCCCTATTGACTCCCCTGGCGTAAGTATAGGTACTACACTATAGAGCCATTGATAGTCATCGAGATCCCATCCGTCAGCATTGACATCGGTAAATATGATAGGTGAATAGTAAGTATTTATTTCATCACTAATTGTTAGCTGAGGCACACCAAAATAATTAGTGGGATAATAATTTGTATTTGTCGGGTTGATCAAGTTAAGACTTTCCGTATCGAGTGCTTGACCATTTTGCAATAGGGTATTTGTTTGAAACAGGAGGTAACCAGTTGTCAACTCAGGGCATTCATTCAAGGCTTGGTGATTAAAATTATTTATAGGTACTTCTAATAGCTGGCAATAGTCTATTGGCGTATTCACTGCAGGGAGTGAAAGAGCAGCAAAATCCGATAGCATACAGTGAATAGGAAGAGTATGATAATAGCTTGTTCCGCAAACATGATCTCGTATTTCTACAATTATTTGGTGTGCTTCATCTTGTAACAATGGAAGCTCTAAGTTAATCACTGCTATAAGTCCATTCTCATCGTAGTTTTCTATAATCGCTGGACTTGGAAGAAGATTGTGATTAGCCATATCATCTAAATAGAGATTAAAGCTGTATCTAGGACTTAGTGAGGTTAATGTAGGGTCACTAATAGTCATTATTATTTCAGATTCTACAAAATAGTCGGATATGTTTTGACAGCTTATAAATTCAGTATTATCAGTAATGCAATTCAATGCATATTGAATATCAAGTTCTAATGGTGGCTTAATGATTACTAAAGGCGGAAAGGGTGGAGGGGTTTGAAAAACATTAGTATATGCTTCATAATAATAATCTTCCAGCACTGGATATAATAGAAAGGTGTCAGCATTAGTTTCGCCTAATGTTTCCAAGTCTATATTAATCGTATTTGTACTCGTAAGACTGAGTGAATGATAATAATTTTCGCCTGTTAAGTAAAACTCATATTGCGTAGGATTAAGTGGAAGAATACTATCATTTCGAATGAAATATGGCGCTTCAATCTCTAATGCTAGCGAGTCAGTTCCACATATTGCTATTGTGTCAGGTGGCCAGTTGGGTATATGGTAGGTTATGGGATTAATAGGGTTTTCACAAGCGAGTTCTATTTTAGATAAAGTCATTATAGAATACAGATCAATTGGCTTTTGTAAGATGAATAGGGTTCCATTTTCGTTTGCAGCCGTAATGGATTTGCAATAACTGTAATTCCCTAATTTGCCACTGCAATAGGTTTGCCCATCAGCATTTGTTAGGATATATGCAGAGGCATAAAAGTCATCGTATATAGGAGGAATAGTATCAGGTAGGAATAATATAGGGTAATAATACCATACATACATATTTGCAATAGCAATCTTTTGATTGCCAATATTCCACATATCATTGACTGATTCATTCCTTGCATATAATCCGCCAGTATATACATAAGGCATTATTTCAGGGCTTAAATTCATCGCTAAATGACTAAAGTATAGATTGTCCATTTCCAATGAAGTTAGTTTTTCACTTGTTTCCTCTCCTCTAATAAATCTTGAATATGAATTGAAGTTTTCTGGTATATATTTATAATAGGCTAAAATTTCTAAATAATGATCAGATAAACAAAACAGATCTGGAAAAAAATCTATATGTTCTTCATCAATGAGTGTAGTTGATAGTGTAGTTAGATCAGTAGGATTTATATAATGTGTATAAATGTATTCATCTACTGTATTTAGGCAAGTTACTACTGTATCTATTGTAGCACTTGCTTCATAGGTAATAAAATAATAGGACCCATCCTGCATTCCTGCTATATCGATGTTGTTGGTTGTTGATACCGAAGGAGATTGGCTAGAATTGTTATTGATTAGCCATTCAGCATAATTGGTATCTATTATTTCTGGCAATATTCTATGTGTTAGTAGTGCGCCGTCTTTATCATAAACCAAGATAGCGGGTTGAAAAATAGATGTATTGGATTGTAAAAGAGTATTTGCATATCCGAATAAGATGATGCGTTCTTCATCTTCAAATAAACTGAGAACCCTGCGCAATTGACCTTCTGCAATTGCAAAATCAGTAATAGAAAAAACGTCCTCTCCATTGGGATCGAGCTTAGTAAGTATAGGCGTGTTATCGATTCCACTTGTATGTGAAATGATCCATAAAGCACCATCTATGTCCACTATAAAATTATTTCCACCATGAGGTTTTATCCACTCCAATACACCTGTTGATTGGTCAAATCTTGTTATCTGGTCATTGAACAATGCAATAAGTCCCAGATCTTCTGTTGCAAGCATTTTTATTGGGTCGCTATAAAGTCCTGTTTCTTGTGCATTATGATAAGAAATAATTTCAGCTTCTTGCGCAATCGCCATTTGAAATAAAAGGGCAATAAATGAAATCTTGATCAGAAAATTTATTAACTTAGTCATTTTAGATAGTTTTGTAATCAAATGTAGTTATTATTTATTATTCCACCAACAATTATTTATATTTTGCAATAAAATATTGTCATATATTTTTTATTATCATACTTGTGTGCTGAACTTGCATTGAATAAGGTGTTTAATTTTTGTAGTACTTTATATGCCTGCTTTATGAATAACTAATTTTATTGTGGCGATGCCTCAGGCCCGGGCTATTTCTGGCTTTTTATTTTCTTTTGGTGAGCCAGAATCATCGCCACCATTTTTGTAATATTATTTAATTTGGTGGCTCGATTTATTTCCTATCTTTTAGGAGGCTTGCAAGTTACATCATAAATGGTTTTATCCATTGCTAATCATATTACATACATAAGCGCTACTGAAAATCTCTAGCCTCCTAAAAAGATATCCACTGCTATCCCTATCGCTAAATACAAGATAATAGACCCTGGACTCTAGACTTATTGCAATTACTTTAACTAAACACTAGACTTAAACTAGTTACTGCAACAAACTTCAGTATCGTAAATCTTAAATCGTTTATCGGTAATCGCTTTAACTAGACTCTGGACACTAGATACTAGACTCCAGACTTAATGCAATTACTTTAACCAGACACTAGACTTAAACTAGTTACTGCAACAAACTTCAGTATCGTAAATCTTAAAT
>CAYZQX010000417.1:0-3783 GCA_964480615.1 uncultured Chitinophagales bacterium
TTGGTTTTTTTTGTCAAGCTATTTTAGGCATGCACATATCGTAAATCGAAAATCGGGTATCGTAAATCGTTCAAAAAGCGATAGGGATAGTAGGGGTTTGTACTGGGGTGGCGGGCTTTCATTAGCTTGGATATATTAATGCCGAAAGCCCGCCACCCCAGTACCGGAGCGCAGCGAAGCCCCGTATAGCCCGGGCCTTTAGGCATCGCCATAATGTGTTGTATTAATTGGTTGGAGTAAGTGTATTAAATCATAATCGTGTAAGGCTAAATACATAATAGGGTAGCATCACAATGCAGATTGCTAAATACCCATTGGGTATTGTTCACTGAATGTAGCAAGCTGTTTTAGCATAATTGCATATATTTTCTCACCTTTGTCCTAAAGGAAAATTTATGAACACATATTTGCTTGATCCAGTATCTCCTATTACATTGGATACACTTGAATTGGTACGCCATAAGAAAATAAAAATCGCTTTGTCAGATAATGCAAAAAAAGCGATTAATCAAAGCAAGAATTTCCTAGAGGAAAAATTAATAGATGGTGGCGTTCACTATGGTATCAATACTGGATTTGGTAAGATGTGTGATGTGCATATATCCGATGCCGATCGCGAGGAGTTGCAAATTAATTTATTGCGATCGCACGCTATAGGTGTAGGCAAAACAGTGCCATTAGAGATTGTAAGATTAATGCTAGTACTCAAGGCACAGTCCTTGTGTATAGGGTATAGTGGTGTGGCATTAAGCACTGTAGAGCGGCTATTGGATTTTTACAATGAAGACCTATTGCCTGTGGTATATGATACAGGTTCTTTAGGTGCCTCAGGCGACTTAGCACCATTATCGCATCTATGCTTGCCATTGCTTGGTGAAGGGGAAGTTTATTACAAGGGAGAAAGACGACATACGATGGATGTAATGCTAGGGCTAAACTATAAACCCATTACGCTATCTTCAAAGGAAGGCTTGGCACTTATAAATGGCACACAGTTCATGCTGGCCTATAGTACCCTGATTGTACTCGAGGCTCATAAACTACTCAAAGCAGCTAATCAGATCGCCGCATTTTCCGCTGATGTATGGTTGTGCAAGCACGAAGCGTTTTATGATCATATACATAGGGTTAGAAAACACAAGGGACAGAGCGAATGTGCTGCTACCATTCTATCTATGTTACAAGAAAGTCCATTGCACGCACTCCCTAAAAAACAAGTGCAAGATCCCTATTCTTTTCGCTGTATTCCGCAGGTACATGGTGCGAGTGCCGATACGATCAATTATATTACAAAGGTCGTTATGGATGAAGCGGCAAGTGTGACAGATAATCCACTGTTGTTTCCCGATGATGATCTAATATTATCAGGAGGTAATTTCCATGGTCAGCCTCTGGCTTTAGTATTGGATTTTATGGCCATTGCACTGGCTGAATTGGGATCTATTAGCGAGCGTAGAACTTATCTATTGCTGAGTGGAGAAAGAGGGTTGCCAGCCTTTCTTGTTCAGAATCCAGGGCTCAATAGTGGTATGATGATCGCACAATATACCGCAGCAGCTTTAGTGAGCAAGAATAAGCAATTATGTACACCCGCATCAGTCGATTCTATAACATCCTCTAACGGACAAGAAGATCATGTGAGTATGGGCGCTAATGCAGCAACTAAATGTTATGACCTTATGAATAATTTGTACGACATATTGAGCATAGAACTCTCTTGTGCCTTACAAGCATATTACTTGCGCACACCAATCAAAACATCGCCAATATTAGAAGATTGGATAGCTCCATTACTTGATAAGATACAACCGCTTAAAAAAGATCGCTATATGAAAGACGAGCTTATGACCATTAAGGCATTTCTCTCCACTCATTAGTATCAACAACTCATTTTATACTCTTAAATTATGAAGTCGCTGGTACTCAAGAACATTAGTTTATATTTCATTGCGAATATATTTATCAAGAGTTTTTGGGTATTGATCATTGATGCGATGATACAAAATAAGTTAGGAGCTGCCGATTTTGGGAGCTATCAAACGGTGTTTAATATCAGTCTATTGTTATCAGCGATTATTGATTTGGGATTGAGCAATGTCACTAATAATGAAATCGCAAGAGATACCGATAAGGCTATCGGCAAGCTGCCTGCCTATCAGCGATATAGAATTTTTTGGTCTTTGGTATATGTGATTTTAACACTAGGTATAAGTGTATTATTAGGACTGGATTATAGTCAGTTAAAATTACTTATTCCATTGATGGGTGCACAGGTAGCCATCTCATGGATATTTTTTTACAGGGGCATATTTGGCGGGCTTCACCTATTTACACTCGATCGATGGTTTTCCATTCTCGATCGTCTAATTGTCATCTTCTTGCTGGGATTATTGCTCCTCATGGGATTAAATTATGGAGGGCCATTTACCAGTTTTCACTATGCGATGATACAGGCTGTAGGAACATTAATAACAGGCATTGCAGCTTACCTAGTGTATAAAAATTGGCTTGCAAAAAATAGACTTCAACCTGTAAGCGAAGCAATCAACTTTAGAGCTATTTTCCTAGCTGGGTTGCCATGGTTTTTAATATATTTAATTGGGGTATGTACGACTAGAGCTGACTTAATAATGCTTGAGAAATTAGCTGATAATGGGGCATACAAAGCAGGTATTTATAGTGCTGCCTTTAGGATATACGAGGCGATGAATCAGCTAGCACTTATTTCGGGTGTCGTCTTGTTTCCCGTATTTTCAAGACTGCATAATGATAAAAAAAATTCAGCTCATATACTTCAGAATATGTTAATGATTACCATAATAGGAGTATGTGTAGTTATCCCTTTATTATGGTATGGCAAGGAACTAATCATCTCTACCTTATACACCCATCCGCATAATGTACAACCGCAGTTGCTCGGACTATTGTTATTGTGTTTTATCCCATCTTCTATATCTTATATTTTTGGAGCATTTTTACTTGCACAGCGTCAGCTCAATTATTTGATTGCTGTTGGCTTGATTGTATTGTTATTGAACTTATTGGGTAATTATGTATTGATCCCTAGCATGGACGTTTTTTCATTAGCCTATATAGCGATAGGTACTAATACATTGTTATGTGTCTTGTATGGCGTATATTCATTGCATCGTCTTGAACAGCTTTCTAGTCCACATATATGGAAGGGGTTGCTGTATGTGTTTTTGGCATTAGGTGTTATGTGGAGTATTGATTTGAATTTTCACAATGATCTAATGGCTGTGCTTATTTATAGCGTAATATGGATTCTTGTTACGCTTATATTTTGGAGAAAGTCTATAATGAAATTAATTAATGAATAGTAGCAAGGAAGAAGACAAGACTTCAGGTGTTTCAATAATATTATCTTAGGACTATTGCCTTGAAGACAATTTGGGAATACCTAATTTTTCATTAATAAAAAATATAAAGTATAACTATTAGGTCAATTACTGCGCAATAATATCAGCAGCCAAATTTCGTAATTTTTTTAAAACAGAAAATTAGTCAAATAATCGCGTTAGTTATTTTTTGGGCGATGCCTGTCGCCTTCGCCAAAGCTCAGGGGACAGGCCCGGGCATTTCGCTCCTATCTTTTAGGAGGAATCGCAGTTGTAAGTTCTCATCAAAGTTCATTTTTTTGGGAATCATCTTGCAACATAAGATGGTTTTACATACAAAGATTCCCCCTAAAAGGATATCCACTTCATTCCCTATCGTTGTGCCACGAACAGACTAGTCTCGTTGAGATAATGAGATTGTACC
>CAYZQX010000418.1:0-3776 GCA_964480615.1 uncultured Chitinophagales bacterium
GATCTTTTCCATTTTCTACAAATAGTACATTCATCTGGCAGGTGAATTTTTTTCGTCATTAAGACGGTTGAATTTAAAAAGGTAACGCAATCTTATAAAGAAATATTGATTTTTCATAACAATTTGTGCAAAAATCTCATAAAAATGTGAATAATCGCAACATTAGCTCAAATAAATCAATAAAATCTAAAGAATCTAAAGGATTAAATATAAACTTTTTTTACTTTGTCCTGAAGATTCCTACCAAATTATTTACAATTTCCGTGCCTAAAAATTTTGAAAAAAAATAATTTCCGCAAATATTGCAATATTTTATAATAGTTGGCTTTCTACTATTTTACCCTATTATAGGTCGGTATTTTCATTTTTTTGATCACCAGCAGGTTCAATTTCTTCTTCTGCGCTCTCCTGGTCCACAACTATGGTTTCATTAACTTCCTCCACCTGATAAGTTTGTGCTATTTCGGCCTCTGAGGTATTATCAGTTGTCTCTTCCCCTATCATGCCTATTTCATTGATATTAAGTGTAGGGCTTACCTCTTTGAGTTGTGGCAAGTCCTTAGGCGATTTAATGCCGAAATGTTCCATGAATAGATCGCTGGTCTTATAAAGTAAGGGATTACCTGGCCCTTCGCTGCGACCAGTGATCTCTATAAGTTCTTTTTCTAGCAATTTTTGAATACTGTAATCACAGTTCACCCCTCTGATTTGCTCTATCGCTGTGCGTGTTATCGGCTGGCGATAAGCGATGATGGCAAGTGTCTCCATAGCAGCGGTACTCAGTCGCGTTTTTGCCTTTAGATTGAGGTGTATCGATAAGGTTTTATGATAATCACTCTTGGTGAGGAATTGGTAACCCCCTGCAATCTCCACTAAACCAAATGAAAAATCTTCGGGTTCAAACTTCGCGCGAATTTTTTCTAAGCATTCTTCTACGCTAGCAGGATCAATGGTTTGCTCTGAAGATTTTTCTAATGTTTCGATAATCTCTTCCATAGCTACTGGCTTTTCAGCAGCAAAAATCATAGCTTCTATATGTTGTACCATGTTGTCCAATTTTGGCTTTTATAATTCATTGAATGCGTAAAATTAAGGCCTCTCTTCCTTAATTTTATATATCTTTAACCACAAAAAAATCGGTGTTAGGAAGATGTGGATAACAGCTAAACACAGAATTTTTTTTGTCTAAACAATTCATTAATAAGCGATTGATTAAACCTCCATTCATTGAATATGCTAAGCCTTACTAAAACTCATCCACAAAAGAGAGCATTTGTGACTGGTGCTGCTAGCGGCCTAGGCAGGGAATTATCCCTAATCCTAGCTGCTGATGGCTGGCATATTGCAATTGTTGATATAAATGAACAATCGTTAAGCCAAACAGCAGAAGAAATAAATCAACTTGGCGGAACTTCAATATCTTTTTTACTGAACGTTGCTGATCCTATACAATACAAATCTATTGCCAAAGATTGTTTATCCACACTTGGAGGAATAGATTTGTTGATAAATAATGCTGGCATCGGCGATTTTGGCCCATTAGATGAATACGGAATTGACAATTGGAACTGGCTAGTAGGTGTAAATCAGATGTCGGTAGTGTATGGCATCCATTACTTTTTACCAGTTATGAAAGCGCAAAATAGTGGACACATTATCAATATTGCCAGTGCCGCAGCATTTTCCAGCATGCCTAATATGGGTGCCTATAATGCGACTAAAGCGGCGGTCCTTTCCATCTCCGAAACCCTATATGCTGAAGTTCGAGATATGGGAATACAAGTTTCCGTAGCACTCCCTACCTTCTTTAAGACTAATATTATGCAACACTGTAGAGGACAAGGCGAAGAAAAAGCAATCGCTGAAAAAATAGTTAATGAATCTAAGATAACCCCTAAGGAAATAGCATACCAAATATTGAAAGCTGCTGGAAATAAAAAATTATATATCGTATTGCCCAATGCATCCAAACTATTTTTTTTAATCAAACGACTTTTCCCTATGCTGATGATGAAGCTCAATAGCCGAAAACCAAAAAGCCCCGACGGCTTTATCAAATTTTCTAACTTTATTCGATAATTTAATGACAACCCTTACTCAGCCTTATGCAATAACTGTAATTTTTAATATCATCCATCCCCTAATAACAAAATCTATAAAACCCAACCATAAAAAACCTCCTAAGACTGTTATTAGCCAATAGGAGGAACCCATAAGTTTTTCTAAAATAAATAATATGTAATTATGAAAATTGTAATAAAAATAATTGTTTTAATCGCCCTGCTGATTGGAATTTACATCCTATTGCCACAACAGTACAAAATGTTTATAAGACATGGTTTTTCTAATGCCGATGATTATAAAATATTTGACAATAGATCAATCAAACACGGCAATGTAGAACAGTGGATACATCATCCTATGTACAACAAACTGAATTTTAACACCAAGGAAGAACAAAAACATGCTGACCTAAATACCAAAGCTTTTTTAGTAATCAAAGATGGCCAAATCCTGCACGAAAAATATTATGCAGGCTATGACTCACTTACTTTGCACGCTTCATTTAGTATGGCAAAGTCCATTGTATCTTTACTCATAGGTATTGCTGAAGGAGAGGGCATGATTAGCTCTATCAATGACCCGGTAAAAAAATACTTGCCAGCGCTCAATTATGAGGGCAATAATGATGTGACCATCGCTGATGTGCTTATGATGAGCAGTGGTATGGAATGGAATGAAGATTATTTCAATCCCTTAGCACCTCCCTTCAAAGCCTATTATGGCAATGATATTAATGCAATGATGAATGATACAAAATTCGATACTGTGGGCGGAAAAACTTGGATATACCAGAGTGGCAGCACACAATTGCTAGGTATGATATTAGAAAAAGTAACAGGTACTAACTTAAGCCAGTATATGCAAGATAAGATATGGAAATACATAGGTGCTGAATCCGATGCCCTATGGTCACTTGATCATAAAGATGGACACGAAAAAGCATTTTGCTGTTTCAATAGCACTGCTAGCGATTATATAAGATTAGGCCAACTCATTCTCAACAAAGGACAATGGAATAATAGGCAAATCGTTCCTGAAGCCTACCTAACTAGGGCAACAAGCGCAAACCTGCAATTAAAAAACAACAAAGGTCAAGTTTGTGACTGGTATGGATACCAATTTTGGATACTCAATAGGAGTGGTATGAAGATACCTTATATGCGCGGTTTCAAAGGGCAGTTTATGTACATCATACCTGAAAGAAATGCAGTGGTATTAAGGCTCGGTGAAAAAGTGTACAATAGAACGGATGATCATCTAAGCCCTGATATTGACGCGTTTTTTGATATGGGGTTAAGGATAATTGAAGAGTCGGAAAAACAAATGGTACACGCAAAATAACTTACAAAAATAGCCCACTAGAAATGCAGCTATTGCCGCTAAAGTTTTTACAAAAAAAATGATTTCACTTTTTCAAAAGTGTAAAAAACTTTGTATCCAAGAGTTCGATTTAGTGCTCACTCTATAGCCACTAACCATGCGATTATGGCGATGCCTAAAGGCCCGGGCTATAGGGGGCTCTCTGATTTTATTAGTTTTTTAAAGGCCATCAGAATCTTCGCAAGCTCGATTTGCTTGCACTCCGGTACTGTGGTGGCGGGCTTTCGGCATTATTATTTCAAAGCAATTGAAAGCCCGCCACCACAGCACAAACCCCTCCTATCCTACCGTGTACACAGATCTTTTTATTTTTGCAGATGATAACTTATGAA
>CAYZQX010000419.1:0-3759 GCA_964480615.1 uncultured Chitinophagales bacterium
ACGGTGCAGATTCTGGCTCGCTAAAAGCAATCAATAAGCCAGAAATAGCCCGGGCCATAGGCATCGCCACCTTCCCGTTATTTGATTGAGTTATAGAGCAAGCTATAATTTTCAACTATGGATAAATGAGGTATGATCTCCATTTTGTACAATCAAGATACAAGTCCGCCTATATTGTTCCAGTCAATAATGATGCTGAGTTCAATACTTAGTAGGATGGTTTCACATCATTTAAAATACTACATAGCTCGAACAAGTTAGTTTGCTTCCATAGTGAAATTGTATTCTATCATAAATCGCTCCATTTGTTCATTAACTTCCTCCTTGGTCCACCCATATTCTTGTAAGGAATACCCATGCTTGCTCATATATTTTTTTTGAGTTGCTAATTCTTCATTGAGATTTTTGAGGAACTGTTCACTAAATTCCAATCCAAAAAACTCATAAATGGACTTGATAGAATAGAGTGGGTCTTCTACTAATCTAGCGTATGGAATATATATTATAGAATTAGGATCTATGGTTTCTTTAATTCTAGCAAAATACAAGTAATAGTCAATCGCTAATTGTCCCCATGCTTTAGATTGTGGTGTTGCTCCTACACAGTCCATGCTATGTACTTTCCATGCTGCTGTAAACATGGAAATTAATGAAGGTAACCCCTGATAAGGATGACGCGCTAGATATATAAATCTGGCATCAGGAAACCTAGCTCTGATACATTGAATCCTGCCAGTACTCATTACATTTTTAGCAAGGTATATTTTATTGCCACCTGTGGCATACATAAATCGCTGAATAGAACTCTCATAATAATCCATCCACTTCGATTGTTCTGCTGGTGATAAATTATCCATGAATTTAGTGTCATCAATTTTATCTAAAAATGGACACAACATAAATACACCAGGTGTCATGAGCGGTATCGAAAACATAGGTTCATCCTCTTCGGTTTGGTCAAACCCCATAGGATGTATATCTTTCCATCCACCAAAAAAAACACCATTGCTCCAGGTTATTATTTTTTTTAATGGTCCTCCTATTAGCCCATCCAATCGCCCTATGTTATGGATCAATCGAATAATTGTAACGGAAGGAAAGAGTGCGCTGTAGAGATATGTGAAAGCATATTTCTCGCTATCCAAGCTCATTAGTCTATGCAAAAATGTAGTTCCACTTCGCGGATTCGCAATGATATATAATGGTGTTACAATCTTCGTATTTTTATAGGCTGGATACAAGACTTCATCTAATAGCCGACCTAGTATAAGTATGAATACTGCAAGTATATGTAGGAATAAATAGATGATGGTAAACAAAGCTCTTCTCCACCCAAATTTTTTATATAAATTGTAGTAAAGCATTTTTCTCAATACAGAAGTATTAAGTACAAATATTCTAGTGGAAAAAAATTTCATCAATAAATCAACGTTGCAAATTGCAAAAATAAAACTATATTTGTGGATAAGCGAATTTACACCATGCAGCCTCCACTTATTATTATTGTTGATTCTGAGATAGTACTACGTAGCACCATTCCCGCTCATGCCGATGAAATTTTTAATTTAGTGGATAAAAACAGGAACTACTTACAAGAATGGCTGCCATGGGTGGTTCACACAGTAACTGTCCAAGATACGATAAGCTATATTGCTGGTATAAATCACCACGATATATATTCCGAAAGTTTTGGATTCAGTATATTTTATGGTCAGCATATTGTGGGGAAAATTGGATTTGTTCGCGGAATCAAGGCTGAGCGGCAGCTTGAGATAGGCTATTGGTTAGCTGAGGATATGCAGGGCTTGGGCATCATATCGAGGTCGGTGAAAGAACTTGTTAAGTTTGGATTTGAAAACTCCGATGCACGTACTATTAAGATAAGCGCGAATATACAAAACAAGAAAAGCTGCTCTATAGCTGAAAGACTTGCCTTTAGAAAAGGTCAGCCAGTGATAAAGCCAAGTAAAGATCACAATAATGATATAGTAATGGCTAACTATTTCTTACAAGCGTCTGACCACCTATGGTGGTAAGTTTGAATGTTGCGCTGTTTTCATTTTTTAACACAGTATTGTAAGGGTAATCAGCTTTTCGATTTGTTTTTTATCAAGCGTCAGTTTCAGTTAGCTTATTTTTGCTGCTCAATAAAAAAGTATTCGATCTAATGTACCCTTTTAGTTTTTTTTCATTTAAGGCAATATGCTTAGGTTTATTATTTTTTATTTCATCGAAATCTCTGCATAGCCAAAGCCCATCAGTATCTAACCCTTGGGTTGAATATCTCAATGAGTGTAGCAACTGGCTCAATAAAAATCATCAGCATTTTATTGATCTTAACCAAAATCTCAATTCCTGTATTAAGGATCGTCCTTCTAATGATTCTATCTATTTAGTAAAGCGCTATAGTATATCCTATCCTATGTGGCAGTATCTTAAGGAGGATAATATTATGGACCCTAAGATAGACTTAGAAAACTATTATAAGCGCGCAATAAGTTTGGCTGATAGCATACCCTTGTCACATAAGCAAGCCATTATGGATAGGGTTAATAAAAGTCATACGCTAATGGTTAAATATTTTGACCTATGTAAGCAGATTGAAAACAAAACACAAAGGTCTGATTACCTTAGCAAGATAGAGGCTAAGGAAATTTATGCTTGGTTAGATTCCTATTCACTGGCTTGCTTTGACTTTTCAGCATTGCAATATATCCTGTATCAGGAAATAGAGGATACCTATCGCCCTAAAGCGACACCCCTAACTATTAATGACATGCAGTTGCTAGTAAGCAGCAGTAGCCAGCTTATCTTTTCATTGCGTAGAAATGATAAGGAAATGGCCGCCAAAAATGTAGAATCCATATCGCTCTTGCTTACCCACTTTGAACCACAAGAGGAGTTAAGTCCATCGCTCAGAAATAGGCCCAAATTAGAGAACAAAGTATTTGACTCGTTCATCGCTAGGGCCAATGAGATATTGTCCTTAGGAAATGATTTTTTAGCTTCTAAAACGGATTATTTACGTACTAAACCATACTTAGATGAATATGGATCAGCTTACTATTATGGGAATGAAATTATTCAAAAATTTAGCAATAAAAAAAATGGACTGGTAAAACTCTACAATGAATTTACAAGTGCATCAAAGATCAGTGTACTTACTAAATGTGCTGAACCCAATTGGTTTCCGGTTATAAAAGTGGATTCTGAAAAACCACTTGAAAAATTAAATGTCGATAGTTTGATCAATGTTTTTCAGCAAAAAATTATTGAAGAGAAATCGCTTACAGTTGCGCCCAGCTTAGACGGTTTTGCCAATAATAATTTGGTATTCCTGCTCGATGTATCAGCCTCCATGAATCGGCCTGAGAAATTGCCATTGCTGAAAGAAGCATTAAAATATTTTTTGAACCTTACACGCAAGGAAGATCAAATCTCCATCGTAACCTATAGCGGTGTTTCAAAGGTGGTTTTGCAGCCCACTTCGGCCATCGAAAAAGAAAAAATTCTTAAGGCCATTGATGATATTAATTTTAGCGGCAAAACTGATGCAAGCCGCGGCTTACAGTTAGCCTATAAACTCGCGAATGATCATCTTATTGAAGACGGCAATAATAGAATTATTTTAGCATCCGACGGCGAGTTCGAACTTGAAAAACAAATCCTAAAACTCGTGCGCGATCAAGCAGATGAAGGAATAAGGCTTTCTGCATTTTGTTTCGGAAAATTTGTTACTGAAGATATTAATAAATTTAT
>CAYZQX010000420.1:0-3755 GCA_964480615.1 uncultured Chitinophagales bacterium
CGAAACGAAGTGTAGCCTGGAGCAGCCCGGGCCTGTAAGGCATCGCCAAAAATTTAAAATATTAAGTTATTTAGCAGTCCCTTTATAATCATTTCACAAGCAGGCCACCTCTGTAAGACATCGTCCCAATAAAGCTTTGATAAGTACCTCTTGATGCCTGCTTACATTCCTGAAAAAATAGAAAATATTGTACAGAAGAAGCCAAGAAAATACCCCCAATAAATTTCCTGTACATGATGGGCATCAAGTAGCAATCTTGCACTGCCTATACAGCCAGCTATAAGAATTGAAATCATTAAAATAGGTGATACTGAAAATGTGGCTACTACGCTTGAAAATAATACGATGGCTACCAGACCTCCTGCACCTATGGCATGCAAGCTAATTTTCATCCACATAACATTGATAATAAATGCCAGCACGGTGGCAAATGTGGTGCCTAAGAGGATTAAACTAAGCTCTATAGGTATCGGAAAGAGGTCAAAACGATTTAATACAAGATAGGTCCAAAAGAAAAAAAATATGATGATCATGAATGGAAATACCCGTTCAGCCTTTTCCTTCATCTGTATACTATTGATTATGTGGAGACCCTTAAATATCGCAATAATAATTAGTGGGAAAAATACTGAGTTAGCTACTACCACACCGCATAATAATACAAATTCTTTTGAGCCATAAGGCACATATCTATATGGGTTGCACCAGCATAGATAGAGCAATGCCATGGTAGGAATAAATATGGGATGGAATACGTAGGAAATAAAATTAGCTATTGGTTTTAAGCCATTCATCGGTTAGCAGTTAATGAGTGTGTGAATAAATCATTGATTATTATGATGGTGCTGCTTTAGATTCAAAACAGCCTCATTGATTTCCTTTTTTTGTAATTCTTTTTTTAGTATAATGGGATCGGCCACTCTTTCTTTGCAATTCTTGATAGCACAAGTTTCACAAGTTACACCTACAGTTACTACAGGAATATTTTTATCCTCCCAAAAACTCACTTTCTTCTTAAAGGTGTTGGTAAGTGCAAATCCTATAGATATACTAGAAAGTTTCGAAGACTCGGTATCAATGGCTTTAGGTATGGTTACTATAAAATACTCTAGCTCGGTATTGTGAAATTTAGCTATTTGCGTATGTATTGGCGTTTTAGTGGCGGGTTCACTTCGATTTTCTTCTAATAGTTTTATTGCTTGTATGCCAGACCATCGGTGGCAATAGTTTTGCAATAATTCATTACTCCATGGTGTGTGTGTGCGATGGAGATGTAATTCTTTATCTAATCGGTATTGGTGCTGGCTATCAGACTGAAATCTCAGAAAAAATAATTCTTTTAGACCAAAATGTTGAGGCACAAGATTGGTGAGTCTATGACCAAATGTTTCAGCTGAAACATTGTACTTCTTCATCATATACATAATTTGTTCAGCATCCCAATCTTCCATTTTAATAAAACTATCCAAATCATTGTTTAAATAGCTTTTATTCATAATAAGCGCTGATGCAAAATAGGATGCACGGAAATTATTGAGTACTAGTTCGAAGTTATCAGCCTCAGTGATATGTGATAGCGGTGGTCTTTCTTTTATCTTGAGGTAATTAAATCCAAGTTCCTTGGCAAGCACAAAAAGCTTTTGGGATGAATTTAAATTTTGATTGAGGTATAAGATGGGTTTTGAATCGCTGTAATAAACACTTTTTACTTTTTGTAATGGGTGATTATCCTCAAAGTTTGTTTTTATAATTTCATAATTGTAATGATCTTGTAATATATCTTCTAAGTCTTTGGATTTGATGGGTGGTGCTGGATTTAAGTCGAACTGCTTTATGGACTCATTAACTGCTTCTTCAATATCATCAAAATAGTTCTGGTGCATCTCTTGATAGGTACGCAGCGCAGCATAAAAAAATGTTTCACGGCTGAGATTATAGCTTCTTGCCATATCCACTAGGGTACTCACTAATGCATTAACTTTAGCTGGAGCTTGTGACATCCAGTCCACAATGCGATTCCATTCCAGACCAAACATTTCAAGCGGCAGATCCTTAAGAAATCGATTTTGGAATAAGTCATTGAGTGGGCCCAGTTTCTCAGTCAGTTTTAAGGAAACCATGGCATCATAGGATGTATTGAGTGCTTTAGCTAGCGAGGCAATTTTATCTTCCTTGGGAAATTTCTTGCCTTTTTCGATCTCATTGAGATAAGATGGTGATACACCAGCTATTCTCGCGAGATCCAGTAAGCTAAATTTGTGATTTTTTCTTAACTGCTTTAGCTTGAGACCAAAAATAGTCTTTACATTTTCTTCTTGTTGACCTGACATATTCTATGCAAATTAAGCGAATATTTATTAACTCAGCTCAATTACTAGCGAATGTCGTGCCTAATGGCGAAAACAATAGCGAATATAATGGAACTGAATCTCAAAATAAGATGGAAACCAAAAAAAAATGGGATGGCCTTTCGTTTTTTGTCCGAATTTTGGGCCTGTTATGATACAATACCTCTCCTTACTCGATGCAGACTGCCAGGTAATAGGAAAAGAAGAAAAGTTGATTGTGCATCAAAAAGGATTGTTACACGCTGCTTTTAGCATTGTGTTGTACGATCGCTATGGCAATATGTTACTGCAAAAACGGGCATTGAGCAAGTATCATTCTGCTGGCTTATGGACCAATGCCTGTTGCAGCCACCCTAGTTATGGTGAATCCATGGATACAGCTATTCAGCGAAGACTGGAAGAAGAGCTCGGCTTGCGTACGGAAGTGGTTAAGATTGATGAATTCATCTATTATTATCAAGATCCTGTGTCAGGGCTCATAGAACATGAGTATGATCAAATCTATGAGGGTGTAGTATCACCACCCATAAATTATAATCCCTATGAAATTGCAGAACTCAAATGGATGAGTTGGGAATCAATCCTTGCTGATGTAGAAAAAAACCCTGAGATTTATACTTTTTGGTTTAAATACTGGATAAGCAGAAATTCTAAAAATCCATAAATTCCATAAAAAAACCCATATTGTAGTTTACAATATGGGTTTTTACTCTAAAAGCTGGAATTTTGAGGATAACTTACTTGTGGTAGCCTACCATCATCATGTCATTAAAATTATATCCGTAACCATAAATGGTTTGTATATAATCTCTACAGCCCTTATCAATAAGTTTTTTGCGAAGATTCTTAATATGTGTATAAAGCGAATGATAACAAGTTTCATCATCATTAGCCTCCCCCCACAATTGCTTGATCATTTCTTCTTTAGAAACCACTTGATTTCTATTTTCTAAGAAGAATTTAAGGATTTGATACTCCATTTTGGTAAGCTTTACGAAGTTTCCTTTTACATACACCTCACTTCTATTGATGTTAAGTGTAATCTCATTAAAAGAAATTTCAAAAACTGACTTATTAAGTCTTCTACATACCGCTCTAATTCTGGCATGCAATTCGATGCTATCGGTTTCTTTGGCCATTACATCATCAGCCCCATTAGAAAGAATAATTGCTTTTCTTTCTGGAGTTGGGTTATCCGTAATTACAATCATTCCCGTAGAACTATTATCGCGGTTAAGTAGCTGAAACAGCTCTGAACCATTCTCTAATCGCTCCCCATTGAGGTCGATTAATACACAATCAAAGTCCTTTTGGCGCATCTTCTCCAATGCGGTAACTTTGTTAGGAGCAGTATCAATTAAATAGTGCTCCTTTTCCAAGGTAAACTTTATTTCGTTTCCCTGATCT
>CAYZQX010000421.1:0-3725 GCA_964480615.1 uncultured Chitinophagales bacterium
TCTGCGTTTTTTTTGACACTAAACGTCCCTAGAATGATGCAATAACCATCAGTGTCTGCCTTATTAGAGTTATCACTTATTGCTGGTTTTTGTTCTTTTTTGGACAGTACTTTATCATTCTTAGCACTGCTGCTAGAATTAATACTTTCTGCAACTGCTGAACTGGTCGTGTTAGGTTCAGACTGTGGTTCTTCTGTTTTAATTTCAGTAGCCATTGCAGCATTACCTATATTCTGGGATGTGTTTGTAGTAGCTATTGATAAGCTGGCTGTATCAGCAACGGTATTCTGACTTGTATCAGAAATTTGTATATTGGATACATCATGATTTGATTCAATAGTTGTATTCGCTTCTTGGTTGGTATTGTTTTCTTCACCTGTATTGCTCGTTATTTCTTTATTTGAAAACATCCTTTTTAACACATCAGGTGCGATTAATATTTGAATGGCTAATGCCGTAAGTAATAATAATCCTATGATCCACAGAATCGTTCTTAGCGAATTTGTTTTTGGAATATTGATGTTGGTTTCTATCTTACTTTCCGCTGATTGCACACTGCTCACCATTTTTTCTGGTTCTGTCTTCGCTTCTATTATAGCACTAGCAGCAGCTGATGGCATAATTGAAGGTTCTGGCTGTGCGCTCGGAGACATTACAGGATCAAGGCTGTATTTAGGGCTTTTATCCGTTTCTGAATGAATAGTGCTTGGTGCTACATTCGCTATTGAAATACTTTGTAATGCGGTGTATTCAGTATGAATGCCCAATACATTATCGGTCATAAAACTGTATTTATTATATCGATCCTTTTGTATGACCCCTAAACCTGGTAGGGCATATTGCCCTTCTTCAGCAATCTTATTTGTTATGCTTGTAATGGCATTCCGAATAATGGTATTGCTTTCGGACAATGTAGATTGTGTATCAGCGGCATATTTATTGGGCAATTGAATGTTGTCATACGCAGATAATTCTTCTGTAAATTCAATGCTGTGAAATGGAGGGTGGATAATACCATTGACCTTATCAAGCTGTGCGGGCTTTCTTGTCAAAAATAATTTACCCAAGCCAGGCAGTCCTACACTTCCTTCTAGTTCTAATAAATAGCCTATGATTTTATGAAAGTTTTCCATTAAAAATTTAATAATAATCCACCGATTACCCTGACTCCATATACTGGATAATTCAAGTAGCGGTTGTATTGTTTTGAAATTATATTATTTGCCCTGCAAAATAAGGATAATGCAGGAATTACTCGATAATTGATTTCTATATTCATTTCAGGAATCGTTTTTAAGTTTATAATTTCACTATGATCTGCATTTAGCCCTTTCATACCTGTAAGTAGATTAAATCCAGCATCCAGCTTTAATTTTTCTAATAGGTGGGTGCGGAATGTTAGACCAGCTTCCATCTTAGGTTGGTAGTAGGGCGCTAATAATGAATTAGTATCCATTATATGGTAATTAAAATTAATGCCGATCTTGCTCTCTTGGTTAATAGCATAGTTCAGTGCGATGGATGGCTTTATGTCATTAAATTTTTCTTCGTATCTCAATGCGAATCTTGAACTGTCAGCTAGATCAGGTACAAAAAATGGACGATTTGATGAAATGGTCTGATGGAAGGATAGGTCACCTTGCAGTTTGCCGCCAAGATTAAACAATAAGCCCGCCTTTCGATTTTCATCTATATGATCATTGATCAGTAGGAATGTATTGGCACCCAATTCATTGTTAGTGCTAGCGCCAAAAAATGGATTTTCATTGTTAATTGTCTTCAGACTATTGTCTATCCCTCGCTTATTCCACGCGGCATAAAAATTGAGCTTTTTGTTGAGTATAGGCAATTCGATAAGCAGGTCAGGGAATAGATGCATAGACTCATCCTTGATAGAAATCATATCCAATCCCAAACTGAAATTGCCGATGTTTTTTCGCAAACCTATATGTGGAATGAGTTGCACCATTAAATCTTTTTGTTTGCCAATAGGTTCATCTAAGGCTTGGTAGTTAAGATCGCTATTCAGTCCGAAATAAATACCTGATTCTAATTTATAGATTCCCTGAAGATTAAGGTTTATACCTAGCTCGTTTTGGTATTCCTTAATCCAATAATAATATGGATTAAAATTAGTATTATAAACAAAACCTTTCTTTGATTGATCCTTTGAATGAATGCCAAAGGCTATATTCAGATCATTTGATTTCTTTGAGCGGTTGCTAATGGTATCTAAGTCCCCGAAACTGCTGTCTAATTCCGTTCCATAGAATTTGTAAAGTGTATGCCTAAATTCAGTTTCTACATTCATGACACTTTGTTCGCCGAAATGGCTAATAAAGGCTTTGCCACCAGAATTGGAAAAATCGCGTAGCGATTCTTTTTCCCTTGATGAGATATGGCCTACCTGAATCCCCATATTATTCTTGCCGTCATTTTTTTTACTCCATTGTAAATCAGCTAAGGGGGTTAACTTATTTCCAAAGCCAAGCCTTAACCAAAACTGATCGAGGTCTTTTTTGAACTCTTCTTTTTTTGCAATTGGTTTTATCTTAGGTGGAAAGTATTGAAGATTTAAAAATTTTGTTGGGATATAATAATCGTTATATACAGGAGGTTGGGTCTTATCTTCGATTGGTAAGTCCGGGCTGAGGTATATTTTTCGCGCATCCGCTAGTACAGGTTCATAGGGTTTTATTACTTCCACTACACCTGATGGCAGTTCATCAGATTTATTAGTATCATCTTGGGCATTAATACCTACTGTCAATAGCAGCAGGATACCGATTAATAAATGGACTTTATATAAAGATTTCATTTCGTTTTTTTGTTTTGGATTTATTCTTCAGGCTCTAATTCTTGTACTGGTTCAAGATCGTTAGATGGCATTTCTAATTTGGATTGCAGATTTATCTGACGAATGATTTCATCATACTTTTCTTGTACTGAATTTTTCAATTCTTTATCACCATTATAATAATCCAGTATTGATTTTAATGTCGCTTTGGCTTGCACTAGATCACCCTTTTTTTGATCAATTTGGGCTAGAAGCAAGAAGGATTTCACTACCCAGTATTCCTGATTAGGGGTTTCTTTATCGCAACGTAAACTGGCAGTTCTGGCTTCATTATAAGCACCATCATCATATAGTTTTTCTGCGAGGTAATAGCGTGCCATAGCCCCCTTTTCATTGGTAGTTAAAGAAGCGAGCTGTTCAAAATGTTTTTTAGCTTTAGCAGGCTCCCTTCTATGAGCACTCATAGCTAAATAAAAATTGGCATTTATCTTATCTTCTCTTGTAGCCTGCCCATGATCAATGAGCTTGTTGCCATACTTTTCGACTTCATTGTATTTTTTAAGGTAGTAAGCGGACTCAGCAAGACCGCGAAGGGCTGTAAGAGCATCCTCTGGTCCGCTGCTTCGATTGTATGAGCTTAAGTAATATTTATAGGAGCTATTGTAATCCTTGTCAATATAAAAACTGATGGCACTCAGCTTTTCAATAGCACTGTTGTAAAATATATTATTGTCTTTATTAGCCACCATTTCAAAATCCTCTCTAGCTTCATTGTATTGCTTATTTTGATAATAGGACTCACCTCGGTAGTAATAGGCATTGATTTTAAATATTCCTTTGGGATATTATTTTAAGTACTGAGTAAACTCATCAATAGCCTTTTTGTACTGTAGTTTCTCAAAGGTACTTTCGGCAAATTGATACATGA
>CAYZQX010000422.1:0-3696 GCA_964480615.1 uncultured Chitinophagales bacterium
AATCAAAATAATTTATTATATTTGTCAAGCTATTTTAGGCACGCACAATCCTGATGTTTGTGGCAATAATTACATAAAGTCCAGTGTCCAATGTCCAGAGTCTAGTGTCCAGTTATAGCGATAGGGATAGCAGTGGATATCCTTTTAGGAGGCTAAAAATTCTCAGCGCCATTACTGATTGTAGCTGGATTAACAATAGATGAAATAACAAATGATTGTAAGATGCTAGCCTCCTAAAAGATAGGAACGTATAGCCCGGGCCTTTAGGCATCGCTCTAAACAGCTAGATAATATTATTTTAGTAACACTTCTTTAATTTAATAAAAAATAATTAACTTTGAGAATTAATATACTTTTGATTATGAATAATTGTGCTTATATACTCCTTATTTATTTTGCATTTTATTCAATGCTATGCCATGGTCAGCAGGTGAGAATCAATGAAGTGATGGCTAAAAACAATGAATTTTTGATGGATAGTTTTGGCAATTATCCCGATTGGATTGAACTATACAATATGGGTGATGTGCCTATTGATATGGGAAATTTTTATCTTTCGGATAAGGCCGATGAACTGCATAAATATCCACTGCCAGCAATCCTCCTCCAGCCTCATAGTATGCTCTTAGTTTTTGCTTCCAATATGGACACATTAGCTCCTGCTGGTGAGATACATACAAACTTTACAGTGGCTGGAAATGGCGAAAAATTATACCTTAGTAATAGCGATTTTTCATCAATCGATTCCATACAAATTCCTAACAGTTACAATGATGTAAGTTATGGTTATGTGACGGAGGATAGTAATACACTTGGTTTTTTTTCGATACCCTCGCCAAATCAATTAAATACGCAAGGTATTTCATTATATGAACTTTCCTTTAGTTGGCCAAGTGGTATCTATTCAGAACCATTTTTACTCGACATAATACCACCATCCAATGAGTTAGTCATTCGCTATACAACGGATGGTTCACCACCAGTCAACAGCTCAATAGTCTATAACGAACCAATATTCATACAAGATGTTAGTAATATGCCCGATACATATTGCCTATTGCCCAGCACTGCTACTAGCTATACCCCTAAAGAACAAGTACCAAAAATAAACATAATACAAGCGGCATTGTTTCTCAATGATATACGTGTTTCACTTGTTCACAGGCAGGCCTATCTCATCAGTGATGATGATAAGTGGATGACCATGCCCATACTATCGGTTACTGGCCACCCAGATGATCTATTTGGTTATGAACACGGTATATTCGTCAATGGTATTAGTTTGGATTCACTAGGTATAACAAATTATGATATGCCTGGTAATGAATGGGAGCGAGCTATCCATTGTATATTGATGGATGGCAACGAAGGACTACTATGGTCACAGGATTGTGGGGCACGCATACATGGCAATGGCATTCAATATCAAAGACAGAAATCATTTAGACTCATCGGCGATGAATCTTATAGCGATGAGGTGTTGCATTACCAATTTTTTGCTGAGAAACCAAGCGACCGCTATGATGAAGTTATTGTGCGAGGGTTATCGAATAGCGCTAACGAAAGTTTCATGTCCGATGAGTTTGCTAGTCAAGTTGTAATTCCTATCGGCCTAGCCCGACAAGCATTCTTGCATTGTGCTGTATTTATCAATGGGGAATTTTGGGGGCTATATGCCATTAAGGAACGTCAGGATGGTGATTATATAGAAAGAAATTTTGGCGTGGATAAAGATGATATTGATCTAATCAACTTGTCATCAATCACAGAAGAAGGCAGTGATATAGCATATAGCAATCTACTGGATTATATTGGTGATAATGATTTGAGCATCGACTCCAATTATCAGTATGTGACTACTCAGCTTGATATTGAGAATTACATTGACTATTTATGTACCGAATTTTATTTTGGAAATATTGATTGGCCTTATAACAATATTAAGTTTTGGAGAGCTCATTCTGATACTGCAAAATGGCGATGGCTATTACAGGATTTAGACTTTAGTCTATTTCACCCACAGAGTCAAAATATTACAGCTTATGTCAATAGTACAGGGGCCAATAATCCAGAATGGGCAACTTTTCTAGGTCGCAATCTTCTCGCCAATCCCACATTCCGCAGTCAGTTGATAGAACGTATGGAATATCTTTTGTTATCGGTATATAACAAGAACAATAATGGGGAAACGATTATGCAACTCAAATCTAAGTTAGCGCCACTTATGCAGGACTATCTCAACAGATATGATTATTTTGGTGAAGAGGAATCGCCTTATGGTTTTTGGGAGTCAAAGGTCGAGCAACTACTTAACTTTGCTGCATTCCGTCCTTGTAGTCTTGAAAATGAATTAGAAGAATTGTATGGCCAAAATATGGCAATTCAGGATTGCAGCATTTATGTACCACCTACCCCACCAAACCTACCTATTAATCAGGGACCGCATAGCCCCCTTGATTCAAAACCTATTAAAGAATCTAAAGCAATCACATTGAACAATGTTATGAATGGGCTTCATATCAATAAAATTAGTTGCACACCAGAGCAATTTTCTATAATGGCAACGGAACAATCTATAACTATTGAAAACAACTCCTATCCAGCTGCTGCAATAAATGTGGCTATATATGACTTGACTGGAAGATTGAATTATGAAAATAATTCATACCAAAATGATGCACCAATGAAATTAAACATTCCCAAAAAAGGGATACATTTTTTGGTTTTGACTGCTGATCAGAATCAGTGTGTATATAAGCTATTGGGCAATTAGCCTATCCTTTTTCTAACCACCAAAGAACAACATCTTTTAAGAGCATAAATATCATAAGTGGTATGAGGATGATCATACCGACCATTTGCGCTTTTTCTTGAAAGGATTCACTGAGTGGTTTGCCTTTGATCATCTCTGCTATTAGGAACATGATATGACCACCATCGAGAGCTGGAATGGGCAGCATATTCATTACTGCTAGACCGAGAGATATGAGCGCCGTAAGCAACCAAAATTTTTCCCATATCCACTCTGCGCCATATATCCTACCTATACCCACAAGGCTCTGTGTATCTTTCACAAAGCTTATCTTGCCACTGATCATCTTACCTATGCCGAGCACTGAATAATATAACTGTGCAAATCCATCCTTGCATCCATATACGAATGCAGAACCCAAACCATATTTCTTAAACTCATTCGCAGACTCGGAATCATAGATGGGCATAAACCCTATTTTCCCAGCTGTGTCCACTGGTACTTCGACTTTCAATCTTTCATTAGCCCTCTTGATATCCAGAGAAACGACTTTGTTTTTGCTTGCTAACAAACTATCTTTTAGCTGTCCATAGTTGAGTATATTTGCACCATTGATGCCTGCAATCACATCGTCTTCTTTGAGTTTTTCAAATGCGATTTTATTAGTCTCTGCTACGCCGCCTATTTTGATATCGTGCTTATAGGCTTCAAGGATTGGCATTCCTTTAGCTACTTTAAAAAGGGTGTCAGGGGTTCTAAATTTAATCGTTTTACCATCACGTAATGCCTCTATATCAGCGCCAAATAACAATTTTCCAGAAGCGATATCATTTAGCCTATTAGGTGTTTCACCGTTAACTTTTAATATTTTATCACCTGTTTTAAAGCCCAGTCTTTCACCCATTTCAAAAGCATAAACACCATCTTTTAAAGCGTCAGCAGGT